>CAXRGW010000078.1:0-34835 GCA_964230255.1 Alteromonas sp. | reverse complement strand
ACTTGCAGAACAAGATTGAATTGTACCGTGCTAATGGGCGGATTTACCGCCAAGACATTGAGTTATTTAATGAAACGAGCTGGTTAGCCGTTATGCACGGGCAAGGGATCGTGCCGAAAGGTTATCATCCTCTGGTGGATGTTTTATCCGAAGAAACAATTATAGAACGCCTAGAACATATCAAATCAGTGATTGATAATTCAGCTGAGATAATGCCCACGCAAAAGGCCTTTATTGCTGAACATTGTAAGTCTGCACTGGTTTATCTTTAGGTCGAATCCTGTACTCTCGGCGGAGTTATCTACGCCGAAAAAGTTATAGTGCAAACCGATTTTTTAATACCTTAGCACGCGCAAGCAGGGTACAATTTTGTAAACAAAATGTTGCAATATTCGCGGTATTGCCGCGCAAAGGACACTTATGAAATCGTTTTTCCACCCTCGTAAATGGGCTGCCTTAGCTCTTTTAACCTCGCTAGCATGGCCAGTTTGGTCTCATGATGTTGGTTTACAGCTCTACAGTTTACGCAATCAAATGACGGAAGATTTTTCGGCTTCAATCGCCCAAGTCAAGGCATGGGGAATAACATCTGTAGAAGGTGGCGGTAACTTACACGGATTATCTCTCAACCAGTTCAAATCTATTCTTGATGAGCATCAGATCAGTATTGTTAGTGTTGATACCCACTATGAGGAATTGCGTGATAATCCTATTGCGGTTGCATATAAAGCTAAGTTTTTCGGTGCCAAATATGCAACTGTCTATTGGATACCTCATGACGGTCCATTCGATTTGGCGGATGCTAATACAGCGATAGAGGTCTTTAATCGTGCCGGAGAGTTGTTGGCAGCAAATGGCATAACCCTGCAGTATCATCCACATGGCTATGAGTTTGCCGAACATCCCGATGGCACTTTGCTAGACTATATGATTAAAAATGTCACAGCAGCTAAGTTTCAAATGGACGTTTTTTGGATCAAGCAAGGGGGTTACGACCCGGTAGACTTCCTTAATCGTTATCCTACTAAGTTTACTTCTCTTCACCTCAAGGATCGTGCCCATAACACGCCTGATTCAAAAGATGGAAAAGCCGATATTGAAGCTAGCGTTGCTTTGGGAACGGGCGATATTGATATCGCAAAAGTTGTCGACGTTGCCAAACAACTGGGGATAAAGTACTTTTTTATTGAGGATGAATCATCCCGAGTATTACAGCAAGTTCCGCAAAGCGTTGAATACTTGAAGCAAATCGATTGATAAAGATGGTTCTACTGCGCACTTGGTTACACATAGTCTGCAGTATCAGGTTAAAACAATAAGAAGGCGCGCCATGGATACCTCAGCTGCAAGTGAGTCCGAGTACAACAATTTATCTTTTATTATCCTAATCAGTGTTATTGCTGCTCTGGGCGGTTTCCTATTTGGCTTTGATAGCGGTGTAATAAACGGTACTGTTGATGGCCTACAAAAAGCGTTTCAATCTGAAAGCGCTGGCACCGGTTTTAATGTTGCTAGTATGTTATTGGGGTGTGCCGTTGGTGCTTTTGTTGCCGGACGCCTAGCAGATCGCTATGGCCGTCGTAGAATGCTAATTGTCGCAGCTGTGTTCTTTATTTTAAGTGCTTGGGGCTCTGGTATTGCTGATACCTCGTCAGCTTTTGTGTTTTATCGCATCCTTGGTGGTTTTGCGGTGGGTGCTGCGTCGGTAATGACGCCTGCTTACATCAGCGAAATTGCACCCGCAGCAATTCGCGGCAAACTGGCTACATTGCAACAGATTGCAATTATATCGGGTTTATTTATTGCGTTTTTAAGTAACTATGTTATCGCTGAAATTGCGGGTGGTTCAATAGCACCGTGGTATATGGGCTTTGAGGCCTGGCGCTGGATGTTTTGGATGGAAATAATTCCCGCTACTTTGTTTTTATTCGGGCTTTTGTTTATTCCTGAGAGCCCGCGCTTCTTAGTAATATCCAAGCAGCAAGACAATGCTTTAGCGGTATTGACCAAGCTGTATTCAAACCGTGCAAAACAGGTATATGACGAGATCAAAACGTCGGTCTCGCCAAGTCATGCGCCGTCGCTTAAAGATCTTTACGACAATCAACGTAGCCGAATTCGTCCCATCTTATGGGTGGGGATCGGCCTAGCCACCTTTCAGCAACTGGTCGGTATCAATGTAGTGTTCTACTATGGCGCCGTGTTGTGGCAAGCGGTAGGCTTCTCTGAAAGTGATGCGTTGCTAATCAATGTAATAAGCGGTGCGGTGAGCATTGCGGCTTGTGTTGTGACCATTTTGTTGATTGATAAGATTGGGCGCAAGCCAATTATGTTTATCGGTTCTATTGGTATGACGATTACATTAGCCGCCTTGGTATTTGCATTCGCTAATGCCGATGTTGGTATGGATGGTAATCTCGATTTGGGCAACTACGGAACCTTAGCGTTAGTTGCAGCAAATGCTTATGTAGTGATGTTTAATTTTTCTTGGGGACCGGTTATGTGGGTGCTATTAGGAGAGATGTTCCCCAACCAAATCCGCGGTGCAGGTCTAGCCGTTGCTGGCTTAGCTCAATGGGGCTCTAACTTCTTAATTACACTAACATTCCCATTGATGTTGGGATCTATTGGTCTTATCGGCGCCTATGGCTTTTATGCGCTGTGCGCCGCCGTTTCGGTGGTATTTGTGAGCAAGTTTGTGTTCGAAACTCGTGGAAAGCGCCTTGAAGAGATGGCGGATTAAGCTAAGGCCGAATGGCGTCCCCACCGCGACTCGAACGCAGATCTAAAGCTTAGGAGGCTCTTGTTTTATCCAGTTAAACTATGGAGACACACCCCCATTATGGGTTACCTGTAAAAAAAGCAAAAGCCTTAATCCGAACACGTCATTGCGATTGGTTAAATAATGTACGATTGAGGCGCTATTCCTTATTGAAATAAGAGGGCAATCGCTCAACGTGCTGACGCATTTCAGTGATCAACTCATCTTTTTCGCCGGTTGATTCAGTGGTGCTTTGCGCCAAGTTTCTAACTTCATCGGCAACGACGGCAAAGCCGCAACCGGCTTCGCCGGCTCGGGCACATTCAATTGCGGCATTGAGTGCCAATAAATTGGTTTGAGTCGAAATGGTATTAATGGTTTCGATAATGTTTGAAATTTTGCCCATGACATCGCTTATCGTGTCGTGGGTCTATTTAATAACCGCATTTTTCTCGGCGACGTTAGTCACGTAGAACAATACCTTAGATAGCTGCTCTTCGGCGTCATAAACTGTCATTAATGATGCTCAGACCATGATGTCTGCATCACCACCACTGGGCAATTGGAACTCTTGGTTAACAAACTCACCACCAGTTAAGGTTGCCTAGGTTTGCTCACCTATATAGCTTTGGATGCGTTGCAGTTTTTGTTTTAAAGCATCGATGTCGGCAAACTGTAAGTCCTGAAGGGCGAGCGCATTGGTACTCTCTAGTTCTCCTTGTGGTGAAAACTCAAGTGTAATGTTACGTTGCCCAATGACATTTAAGCGCACATCGCTTTCCAATGCTTTGCGTTTTGTCGCATCAATATTCGCTTGGATACTAATAAACTTATCGAGCTTACCACCGTTAACAACAGGATTAACAACAAGACTAATCCAATAAGGAGTGCCATCCTTACTGAGGTTTCAACTTTCACTTTTCCAGCGGTACCGACAATTTGGTCTTTACCCGTATTGCGACATGCGTTTACAAATTTGTCATGCTGTCCTTGAATAGCTTGGGAAATCAGCATTTTCACATTCTTGCCGACTACTTCTGCATGTCTATAACCTCATAACTTGGCAGCGGCTTCGTTGTAATAAGTAATGTTGTTGTGATCGATGCTGACGATTGCATCTATTGCTTAATAGAATATCTGGCGCTAACCATTGTCCCGCGAGAAAAGGTTTGGCAGCATAATCTTTCTTAAACAGGCTGATCATTTTTTATAGTGCCTTGAGTGTCTGAAAGATTGAAAAAACGTCTAATTTCTAGTGTCAGTGCTTAACCACGTAGTCATTGGGCTGGATATCACCCATTAGGGAGCCATCCATAGAGGAGACTATTGCGGTGTCGGCAAATACTTGATTAACCACCACCGATGTTGGGTTAATTATATGCTGACGATATTGTTGGCCAAATGTATCTATGACAAGTTTAGTCTGATACACGGTTAAGCTATCGCCGGCCTGCACGTTGTGCTGTTGGCCCAGATTAATTTGCAGTTGGTTGTTTGCGACCTGTAAGACTCTGCCTATAGCTCGCTCGCAAGCAAGAAAATCATCAGTTTCAGATACGATCCCTTCTAACACTCGAGTAATGGCTTGGCCATACTGTGAAATCCAAAACTCTCGACTGTTCACATTTACACTATCAAACCTTGAATGGGGCCAAGGTGCGGTAACACTATGGGTACTATCGATCAAGACTTTAGAGGACATACCATCAAATATGCGTGCTCGCACAGTAAATACCCGCTGTGGGGTGGTGTCACGCCAAAATGCTAACGTTGTTTCCGGACGTTGAACACTTACATCTAGTGCTGTGATAGCCAAAACATATTGTGTATTGCTTTGCTGGGCAAGCTGATAGGCCTGCTGCTGCACAACGGGAGACTCCCAATTGTAACGCTCAGGCAATATCGCAGTCAGATTTGCGTGTGGTGCACTTCGATCAAATATTTGCTGTAACTGATTAATCACAGCCTGACTGAGGCCAAAAATCTTGCCGTCTTGGGTCTGCTGACGATCAACAAAGGACATATGCGCCGTGACTAAGTTTTTGGAGTAATCAGCAGCGCTGCACTGAGTGTCTTGGGGAAAGACATCGGCGCGAATCGAGACTGTGACGAAATCGCGGTGATACACTTCATCGATCAATTCGATACGATTTACTTCACCGGTAGAACGGACTTCTAAATTGTCATTCTGTAGCAAGCCATTGGTTAATTGTTGAACACTAGTTACTGATGCGCCGGCGAAGAGCAGCGCTTGCTTTATGGCTTCCTGAGTCGCTTGCTGACGCGCTTGATGTTTATCTCCGTTGTGTATGACTGCTTGTCCAGTCGCTTGAAACCATGCGGCATGTGCTTGCCCACATAAAGCTATAGTGAGGCAAATGAATACCCCAAGGCTACTAGTTTTTCTAATTGTGCCCGCTATTGCCGAAAGCCATTTATGCCTAGTCAAGCATTGCTTATTGCTCATGAGAGCTAGCTCCTATCTATTGTGAGCCCGTACTGTTTGTATTGACCGGTCGTCAAACTATTGACTGATATTCAAACGCTTGGTTTGGATAATTCAAGGCCTATGCCATGTTTACTTGTTACCGATATACAACTTGGCTTGGATTCTGCTTCGGGTTGGATAGAGCAGAAATGTTTGCCGCTCGTAATCGGTATAATGTCATTCAGTTAAGAGGTGTCATCGTGAAACCTGGTCGCAATTTTTTCATCCTAATGTGTTTATCAGTTATGCTGCTATCTGGATGTACGTCATTGTTTACCCAGCACGTTGAGTGGGAAACCATAGAGCCTGAAACTTATCCAGTCATACGTGCAGTCGGTTATGCGCCTATCGGCTCGCAGCAAGGAGCAAATGAATCTGAACAAGTGCTGATGGCAATGAAAGCGTCAAAATTGGAAGCTTATCGAGAACTTGCTGAGCAAGTATATGGACAACGCGTGGATGGCGAGCAGTCACTGCACAACTTGATGATGCATAACTCGCAGCTACAAGCGTCGGTAGAAGGTGTTATTCGCGGCGCAAAAGTGGTTAAGACGTATCCAGTTGGCGAAGACACTTATGCCACTGAAATGGAGCTTGATCTGCAGGTTGTATACGATATTTATCTCGCAACAGCCAAACCTAAGCGGATCAAGAACGTTAGATATTATTAGTTGCAATCCTATTATTTGCTAGGCGCTCACTAGTTGCTAGGCGCTCACGCCCTTACCTAGAGAGCCACCTTGGGGTTTACCCGAGCGATCATAAGTTAATGATTCTTTTGCTCTAGTCTCTATAAGTAAATGCCGCAAGTGTTCCAATTTTAGTTGGCCTTGCTCAACGGCTTTTTCATTCACGGACGTGCGAAACTTGCATTGTTCCAACAACTGTTGGGCTTCATCAAGCTGTGCTCGAACTTCTGGTGGTTGATTGGCAATAACAAATTTTGCATTTTTGCCCTGAGCTGCGAACAGTTGATTGGTGATTTCGTCTTGCTGCTGAATCGCGTCGAGTGTTGCCTGTTTATCATTCAGTAAATTCATTAAGCCCTCGGCATCCCGAGAGCTGATCAAATATAATTCGGATTCAAGTAAATGCTGCAGTGTTCTCAGATTGTGGAGTTGAACGTCTAATGCTTCTGCTATTGTTGCCATAGGGAGAGGTTCCGCATTGTGTTAGCTAGCGCCGAAAATCTGTCCTTCCAGTTTGGCAATCTTATCTGCTAAAGCTTCTGGGTTTACCTTATACTCCCCATTCTGAATAGCTTTCTTGATACGATCAACTTTTTCTTGATCCACTGGCGCTTCAGCGCTTTTCCTTTGGACTTGAGTTAATTGTTGCGCAGACTGGGTCAGTGACACAGAATCTTGACGCGGTGCAGTTTGTGCCGCTGCTTGTTGCAACGCAGCCTGCTGAGCAGCGCTTCCTTTGTTTTGAGCCTGCTGCTGATTAACTTTTTGATTATCGACAGGCGTCTTTGGAAGCCCATTGTTTACGTTGTTAATAGCCATAATACTTTTCCACTACCTATAACCTCTCATCTCAGGTATCGGCGTAACATCTGAATACTTTAACGGAATTATAAGAAAAAATCTCAAATAACCGAACTGATATTATAAGTTGTTGATTTAGCTAAATACCTACTACTGCTGTATCTACAGCATGAACCTTTGCTAGCACGATTTTTTCGGAACGTCTGTTCATAACTTGGATGGTATCGCCAATATTTCCATCCTGTTGAGCGATTCCTTTGGTGCTAATACGAAGCCCCTCTGTTTCAGCACTCAAAGTGATCAAGTCTCCTTTACAGACGAAGCAAACCATATGCGGATTGATCGGTTGTCCCGGTCTTACCCGGTACTTCACTCGCGCACCAACTAATTGGTTGATATCCACAAATGTAGAATGTCGAAGTGCACTAGTTTTAATATCGGCAAAGCGCAAGTTTTGTTGAGTCAAAATACTATCCGGACTCAACATTTCAGCGGTTACCACTACGCGTTGCAATTGTTCGATTTTTGCATTGACAAACAAATACCATTGAGTCGCTGCACATTCTACTTTAACAGTTGCATATGACTGGGTTAACGAATCATTCGTTAATGAGAATTCATAGCCGGTAGCGCATTGCGGTACACGAACGCGCTTGTCGATGGGAAAGACGTCGATAGTTGTGCGCTTATTCGGATCTGCTGCAAGCGGGTCAGCATTGTTGGCGACTTCTTGTGTAACAAATTTTTCCACTTGCTCTACTAACATATCGTGTGGTGTGACTATAGTAGCAGAGCTTTCAACCGGCCCTTGCGCATGAGAAACAGCTGTACTTGTAAGTCCCAATGTGCAAAGAAGAATTAACTGTCTGAAATTTTTCATGTTCACTGCCCCGCATTTTGACTATGATTACTAAAGAAGTCTGTAAAACGCGAGATTTCGCGTCAATATTCAGGCACTTTTTAAATCATTTCGGGTTATTACCGATAATAAGTAATGGTAACGCAACCATCGTGCCGGAATTAGTTAAAGGGGTTATGTATGTCGAAAATTCTCGATTCTGTCAATCAGAGAACACAGTTAGTCGGTCAAAACCGTTTGGAACTATTACTGTTCAGACTAAATGGTCGTCAACGTTTCGGTATTAACGTGTTTAAGGTACGCGAAGTGTTGCAATGCCCACCTTTGACATCAATGCCTAAACTCAATGAGTATGTGCGAGGAGTTGCGCACATTCGGGGACAAACTATTTCAGTTATTGATTTGAGTATGGCCACCGGTGGAAAGCGTATCGATGACCTGAAAAGCGCGTTTATCATCATTGCTGAGTACAATCGGTCTGTACAAGGATTTTTGGTGGGGTCGGTAGAGCGTATTATAAACACCAATTGGGATGCGATTATGCCGCCCCCCCAAGGAACGGGTAGAGAAAGTTACCTCACGGCCGTTACAGAAGTAGAGAATGAGTTAATCGAGATTCTTGATGTTGAGAAGATCTTGAACGAAATTTCACCACTGAATACTGAAGTTAGTGAGGACGTAGCGAGCGATATTGATGTTAGCGAGAGTGAAGATAAGATCATATTTATTGCTGATGATTCTTCCGTTGCGCGAAATCAAGTCAAAAAAGCGCTTACTGCATTAGGACTTGAGATAGAAATAGCCAAAAACGGCCAAGAAGCGCTTGATCGGTTAAAAGAAATTGCTGCTGAAACCGGTGATGTTACAGATAAAGTTGGTGTCTTGGTGTCGGATATTGAAATGCCGGAAATGGACGGCTACACACTAACCGCGGAAATCAAAAACACGCCTGAGTTAGAAAAACTCAATGTTGTCCTTCACACCTCCTTGAGTGGGGTATTCAACCAAGCGATGGTGCAAAAAGTAGGTGCTGATGACTTTATTGCTAAGTTCCACCCTGATGAATTGGCAACAGCCGTTCAAAAATGGCTTAAAGAGAAATAAAGGGGCTACTGGTTGAGTAAGCGCGAAGTATCAGCGCCGGTTTATCAGCGATTCTGTCAGTTTCTCGAAGGAGAAACTGGTATACTGCTGGGCGAATCTAAACAATATTTGGTGCGCAGTCGTTTATTAGGGTTACTTCACGATTTCAGTGTTTTGTCGTTGGACGATTTGATCGAAAACGCCATCCAGGGTAATGATCTGTCCCTGCGTCAACGTGTGTTAGACGCAATGACCACTAATGAAACATTGTGGTTTCGAGACACCTATCCCTTTACCATTCTTACGGAACAAATTTTACCAACCCTCCAGCCGTTAAATCGCAAGCTCAGAGTTTGGAGCGCAGCTTGTTCAACAGGCCAAGAGGCATATAGTATTGCCATGACGATCTTGGATTATCAAGCGAAACACGCAGGTGCATTCAAAGCGGATTTTGAGGTTGTCGGCACTGACATTTCTGAGCATGTGCTGGATGTCGCTAACCGAGGTGAGTATAACAAAATTGCTATTTTGCGCGGCTTACCTACGCCTTACCAATCCAAGTATTTTAATAAACTAGGTGATGATTCATTGGTGGTAAAACCTCAACTAAAAGAACATGTTAGTTTTAAAAAGTTGAATTTGTTGAGCTCTTATGCGGGACTGGGCAGTTTTGATATAGTGTTCTGCCGCAACGTTTTAATTTATTTCTCTGCGGACAATAAGAAACGTATCCTGCAACAAATTGCCGCTTGCCTTTCTAATGATGGCAGTTTGTTACTTGGCGCATCTGAGTCTGTCGCCACTGTGACAGATTTGTTTCAAATGGTTAAAGCTAGTAAAGGCCTGTATTATAACAAGAAACAGTAAGTTCTCGGTGTATTTCTAAGACTTTCCTCTCGACCCAATTTAGATTGGCGCAGACTTTGCTTGTACCTTTGAGGTAAAGGAGCAAATTATGGCAATCAATCTTGACCGACTTGTCGGTTTTCATCACAAAGCAGTGCAGGTTAGAACCCAGCAGATGGAGGTCATCTCGGGTAACTTAGCCAACGCTAATACTCCGGGCTACAAGGCTCGTGCGATTGATTTCCAACAAGCGATGACAACTGCGCGACAAGACCAGTCACATCAGTTGACGCGCACTCACGAAAAGCATATTGAAGGCAAGATGGAAACTCGCCAAGCGGAAATGAAATTCCGCGTTCCCACCCAACCCGATACCGGTGACGGCAATACCGTAGACGTACAGCAGGAGCGGAATGCGTTTTTAGATGCAGGCATGCGTTATCAGGCTTCAGTTGAGCTTCTCAGTGGCAAAATAAAAGGTATGAAGAAAGCGCTTAGCAGCGGTGGAGGTCAATAATGACACTTTTTAGAGTAATGGATATTGCGTCCACGGGGATGTCGGCAGAAAACGTTCGGCTTAATACGACAGCCAGCAACATTGCCAATGCCAACAGTGTAAGCAGTAGTTATGACGAAACTTATAAGGCCCGGCATCCAGTATTTGCTGCTGAGTTACAACGTGCTTCAGCCGATCAAGGAATGGGTAAAAAAGTTCAAGTCATGGGAATTGTCGAGAGCAATAATCCCCTTCAAGTTGAATACGCGCCGGGTAATCCCATGGCTGATGAGAACGGCTATATCTATAAGCCGAATGTGAATGTAGTTGAAGAAATGGCCAATATGCTTTCAGCATCGAAAGGATATGAAACTAATGTACAAGTGGCTGATACAACGAAGCGGTTGTTCCGCCGCGTATTACAAATCGGTCAAGGCCGCTAATAGAGGATTGTAATTGTGACTGATACGATAAGAAATACAGGGCTCAATCAACAACTGTATTGGCAGCCAGAAACCGTGCCTGTTGCCGATGGAACTGAACAGCAGTTGAGCCAAGAAGACTTTTTCGCTTTGTTGACAGAGCAGCTGTCTAATCAGGATCCTACCAAGCCTGTTGATAATGACCAATTGGTTGCGCAGATGACGTCATTTACTACTGCGGATGGCGTGCAACAACTCAATGAACAGTTTGAAACCTTCTCTGCATCAATGACTTCTAACCAAGCGTTACAAGCGTCTAGCCTGATTGGTCAGGACGTACTTATTGCTGACAATAAAGGTTACATGAGTAATGCCGGTGAGGGAATATCTGGTGTTGTTGTTAACGATCAAACCACGCAAAACATGCAAATCACTATTTCTAACAACTTCGGAGAAGTGGTGAAAGTGATAGATGCTGGCACCCAAGCAGCCGGCAATGTCGAGTTCACTTGGGACGGGACAGACCAGCGTGGCAATCCTATGCCGCCTGGTGAATACACTGTCAGTGCTCAAGGCGAAGTTTTCGGTGAAGGTGTGGCAATTCCAACCGCCATTAATCGCCACGTTGCCAGCGTAAGTCTCGCGGGCAGTAATCAAGGGGTCATTCTTAATCTGGATGGCGATATTAGCATTCGTTTAGATGATGTCATTCAGATTGGCAGCTAACAGGAGAGAAGTATGTCTTTTAATATAGCGTTAAGTGGCGTAGCAGCAGCGCAGCGAGACTTAGACGTAACAGCAAACAATATTGCTAACGTAAACACTGTTGGTTTTAAGGAGTCGCGCGCGGAGTTCGGCGACGTCTTTGCAGCCTCACTGTTGTCTGGTGGCAGAACCAAGGTGGGTGATGGTGTACTCACGCAAGAAGTTGCTCAGCAATTTTCGCAAGGTAGCTTGCAATTCACCAATACTGCGTTGGATTTAGCGATTACGGGTAACGGTTTTTTTGCTACCGTTCCTGATATCGATTCACGTGATTTCTCATTCACTCGTGCAGGTCAGTTTAAGCTCAATTCAGATAATTTCGTAGTTAATTCAAGCGGCGATAATCTGCTCGGCTTCCCTGTGAACTCGGATGGTACGTCTGCATCTGTGGCTCTAAGTACAACGGTACCTGTGCGGATCCCAGACTCTTCAGGCTCCCCACAACAAACGTCTGAAGTTGATTTACGCTTCAATTTACCAGCGGGTGATGCGGCTAAGGATGTTACGAACTTTGATCCTACCGATCCATTGACATACAACGCGGCAACTTCAGTTACTATTTATGATTCGTTAGGTGATAGTCATGTTATGACTTATTTCTTTATTAAGGATCAAGCAGCTGTTGCAAACGAATGGTTAATGGTCACGGCAGTTGATGACGTGTTAGTAAACCAAAGTGACACTAATGGAACGGAAGTTTTGCCAGCGGGAGCAGTTAACGTTGCGGGTAATGGCGCGAATGCAGTTTCTGCAGCGCGCTTAACCTTTACGCCAGGTGGTGAGTTTTTAGGGATCTTTGGTGCAGACAACTTACCGCCAGTTTCTCCACAAGCAAACAAGCTACTCACTGCTGAACTCGGCGGTATAATTTTAGCCAACGGTTCAGATACGACTCAACGCATTTCAATCGACCTTAACTTTACGAATGGTGGTCAAACGCCAGAAGAGCCTACTCAATTCGCTTCAGCTTTTGAGGTAACGTCACTTGAGCAGGACGGTTTGCCAGTTGGTCGACTAACCGGTATTGATATCGGCCCTGACGGCTTGGTTCGCGCGACCTTCTCAAATGGTACATCTGAACCAATCGTGCGGGTAGCTCTGGTTCGTTTTTCTAACGAACAGGGCTTAACTCAGCAAAGTAATACAAAGTGGAAAGAGAGTATTCTTTCTGGAGAAGCATTAGCAGGCGAAGCGACTACTGGTACCTTTGGTGATATCAACTCATCAGCACTAGAACAAGCGAATGTTAACCTAACTACTGAGCTGATTGATTTGATTATTGCTCAGCGAAACTTCCAGGCCAATTCACGAGCACTGGAGGTTAATAACCAGCTTAACCAGACTATTCTGAATATCCGATAGCTAAGATTTATACCGTTAAAAAAGACCTGCAAATTGCAGGTCTTTTTTATGTGCTGTTTAATTCTCATTCAGTCTCACCGCTTTTTTCAAGTTTACATCCACCTTGGCATTGCCTTTGCTTCATCTAGTTATTAGTAGGGCAATTACGTCAAGAGTTTGGCATGGATAATTTTCTATATATCGCTGCAAGCGGCGCAAAACAGGACCTTCTGGGTACTGCGGTTCGAGCAAACAACCTTGCTAATGCCCAGACAGTGGGTTTCAAGGCTCAGTTAGAACAGGCAAGAGCAATGCCGTCATACGGCGATGGTTTGCCGTCTCGGGTTTTTTCGATGACCGAGAGTCCCAGTAACATCTACGATGATGGTGCGATGATTCAAACGGAACGTCCTTTGGATTTGGCCATTCAGGGCAATGGTTGGTTCGCTGTGCAGGATTCAAACGGCAACGAAGCCTACACGCGGGCTGGTAACATGCGCTTGAGCGCTGAAGGGGTTCTTGAAGATACACATGGCAATGTAGTGATTGGCGACGCCGGTCCAATCTCTTTGCCGATCCCCCTCGACAATATCGATATAGCCGGTGATGGCACCATTTCACTACGCCCGCTGGGCGCACCAGTGACTGTTTTAGAAGAAGTTGGCCGACTCAAATTAGTTAACCCAGACTACCAGCAGATGCAACGTAGCACGGACGGTTTATTCCGCTTAAAAGACGGTAGTGTCGCCGATCAAGATGACAACGTAGTGATCCGCAGTGGCATGCTCGAGGGGTCGAATGTGAATGCGATTGAAGAGATGGTTAGCATGATCACATTGCAACGGCACTATGAAATGCAGGTCAAGCTAATGAAAAAGGCCGATGAGCTGTCAATGCGCGGCAATATGTTAATGAGAATTATCTAACGAATTTATTCGCATTATTTTGGATATGCGAAACTGTGAGGTGACTTATGCATCCAGCATTATGGATCAGTAAAACCGGATTAGATGCGGCACAAACCGATGTGTCAGTGGTATCTAACAATTTAGCCAATGCTAGTACCGTGGGCTTTAAAAAAGACCGTGCGATTTTTGAAGATTTGCTATACCAAAATATTAACCAGCCAGGTGGCCGTTCTTCAGCCGACACCGAATTGCCATCAGGCTTAATGCTTGGTGCGGGATCAAAAGTAGTCGCTACGCAGAAATCGCATACCCAAGGTAATTTACTTACCACTGAAAACGCACTGGATATGTCTATTCAAGGTCGCGGCTTTTTCGAAATACTGCAACCTGATGGCAGCATAGCGTACACCCGTAATGGTCAATTTACGTTAAACGACCAAGGTCAATTAGTAACCCCGGGCGCAGGTTTCTTGTTGCAGCCTGAAATTGCAATTCCAGAAGACGCTCAGCAAATAACTATTTCTCAGGATGGTGAGGTATCAGCAACCCTTCGTGGTGAAGCAGAGCCACAAGTACTTGGTCAAATCAATTTATCCGATTTTATTAACCCGACCGGTCTTCAGCCGATCGGGCAGAACTTGTTTGTTGAGACTGCTGTCAGCGGAGCTCCAATTCAAGGCATTCCCGGTCTAGAAGGGATCGGTACCGTTATTCAAGGAGCACTTGAAACGTCGAACGTTAATGTAACCGAAGAGTTAGTCAATTTGATTGAGAGTCAGCGTCTGTACGAAATGAACTCGAAAGTCATTTCATCGGTTGATCAAATGCTTGGCCAAGTTATTCAGCAACTTTAATTAGGGTGACAATAATGCGAGTTATCGGTTGTTTGGTGGTTGTAATCTTGGTAGCGGGCTGTGCGTCTACACAAGAGCACGCGATCCAAGCTAATGACCCTTTTTATGCACCTGTCATACCGGACATACCGAAAGAAACAATTGTGGAAAATGGTGGCCTGTTCAATGTCAGTATGGTCAATAGTCTTTACTCAGATGTTAAGGCTCGGCGTATTGGAGACATTATTACGGTGAATCTGCGTGAAAACACGAATGCAACCAAATCAGCAAATACAACAACTACTCGAGAGTCAGCGGTTGAATTAAATCCTATTGTAGGGCTTGGTGGCCAGCCGGTAAACGTCGGCAACCAATCAGTACAACTCGGCGTCGATTCATCCAATGAGTTTACTGGCGACGCACAAGCGAACCAGAGCAACAGTTTAAACGGTAATATCTCCGTAACTGTAATTGAAGTATTGCCAAATCAAAACTTGGTGATCCGCGGTGAAAAATGGCTCACTTTAAACAACGGTGACGAGTACATTCGCTTGACCGGCATTATTCGTGCCGCCGATATCAGCCCAACTAACGAAGTGGATTCAACAAAAATAGCCAATGCGCGTATTCAATACAGCGGCACTGGCACATTCGCTACTGCGCAACAACAAGGTTGGCTAAGCCGCTTCTTCTCGTCTGAGTGGTGGCCTCTATGACTGCGCGCAAATTTCTGCTTTGCATAGTATTTATTGGTTTAAGTTGGAGTAGCTTCGCCCAGCAGCCCCAGCGCATAAAAGACTTAGCCAGTATCCAAGGGGTACGTAGCAACCAGTTGGTTGGCTACGGGTTAGTGGTCGGTTTACCGGGCACGGGAGAGCAAAGCCCGTTTACTGAGCAAAGTTTTCGGACTATGTTGGCTAACTTCGGTATCGCTTTAGATCCCAACGTAAAACCGAAGATAAAGAATGTCGCAGCGGTTGCCGTTCACGCGGAACTGCCGCCGTTTATTAAACCCGGCCAAACTATCGATGTAACAGTTTCTTCAGTAGGTGAAGCCAGCAGCTTACAAGGCGGCACGTTACTGCAAACCATGCTAAAGGGGCTGGATGGCAATGTTTATGCAGTTGCTCAGGGGAGCTTGGTGGTTAGTGGTTTTGGTGCTCAAGGCGGGGATGGCTCTCGGATCATCGTTAATACGCCAACCGTCGGACGAATCGCCAATGGTGCTTTGGTCGAACGAGAAGTACCCAGTGGTTTAATGCAAGGTGACTATTTAACCTTGAATTTGCACCAGCCGGATTTTTCTACTGCGCAAGCGTTATCTGATGCTATTAATATGCGCCTAGGTGCTTCACCACAAAACGGTTATAGCATTGCTACACCAATCGATGCTGCTTCTGTCAGGGTTACGGCTCCGCGCGATGTTGGTCAGCGTGTTGGTTTTGTAGCGACAATCGAAAACTTCACTTTCGAGCCCGCAGAGGCACCGGCTCGTGTAGTAATAAATAGTCGAACCGGCACTATTGTTATAGGTCGCGAGGTGCGCTTGTTACCGGCGGCAATTACGCACGGCGGACTGACCGTAACAATCTCAGAAAATCAGCAAGTGTCGCAGCCAAATGCGTTAGCTGATGGTGAAACAGTAGTGACGACGCGGTCAATTATCGATGTCAATCTGGCCGATAGTCGTATGTTTAAATTTGATCCTGGCGTAACGCTTGATCAGTTAGTGCGAGCCGTCAACGAGGTGGGTGCTGCACCGGGTGACTTGATGGCTATTTTGGAGGCACTTCGACAAGCCGGTGCATTGCAAGGCGAGTTAGTGGTGATTTGATGGATACGTCTGGCACAATCAAATCGCAGCTTGATCTTGCCCGCAACGTGCATGATATGGGTAGTATCAACCGCCTGAGAAGCGCGGCGAATGCCAATGAAGAAGGTGCACTACAAGAAGCGGCGCAACAATTCGAGGCAATATTTGTAAATATGTTGCTCAAATCTATGCGCAAAGCACAAGAAGCATTGGCGGATGAAGACAGCCCGTTTAACTCCCAGCAAGTTAAGTTTTATCGTGACATGCACGACCAGCAATTGGCGACGGATCTAGCGGGTAAAGGAACACTGGGATTGGCTGAGATTATTGTGCGTCAATTGGGTAATGAATCCTTGGTACAGCCGCAAAATGGTATTCGCACAGATGGCAGCATCGCTGATTACAATAGAGAACGTTCGAACATGGTGCGTCGAGCTGAAGACGCTATGTTACCAACTCAGTCGGCATATAAAGCCTCTGCATTTAGCAGCCCAGAAGACTTTGTGGAGCAGCTTTATCCATTAGCAGCTCAACATGCACAAGCGCTAGGCATAGATCCAAAAGCACTGATCGCTCAAGCAGCAGTTGAGACCGGCTGGGGACAACATATGATCCACAAGCCAACCGGAGAAAATGCATTTAATTTATTTGGTATTAAAGCTGACAAGCGTTGGCACGGCGAAAAAGCGACTGTACCTACGATTGAATACGAGAATGATATTGCCACCCAGCAGAAAGCGCAGTTTAGAGCGTATCCATCGTTTGCACAGAGCATGCAAGACTATGTTCAGTTTGTACAACAAAATCCACGTTATGAAGCGGCGATAGAACAAGCTGCAGATCTAAAACAGTATTTTGAGCATTTACAGCAAAGTGGTTACGCCACTGATCCCAACTACGCTCAAAAGGTACTGTCTGTCTTGCAAAGTCCAGTACTGCGCGATTTTGTTGGTTCGGAGTAGTGAGCAATGATTAGGTCTACCGATTTATTCAGCATCGCTACATCGGGCATCAATGCGAGCAACCGGCTCCTAAATACAACGTCGAATAATATAGCTAACGTAAACACAAAAGGCTATGTGAGAGAGCGTACAGAATTCAAATCTCAACTAGTTGGCGGTGTTGATATCGGCACCACCGAGCGTGTAATAAATCAGTTTGCACAAAATCAGTTGCGCAGAGATACCACGCAACTTGGCGAGTTTCAGGCATTTAAGCAAAAGACAGATGGATTAGATAATGTATTGGCGAATGAGGCTAATAGTATTTCTACTGGATTAAGTGAATTCTTCGCCGCAATCCAAACGTCTTCAGATGATCCAACAAACCTTGCGTCGCGTGATCTGGTGTTAAGCGACGGGCAGGCCCTGCTTAGAAGAATGCAATCGCTGTCGAATTTTATGCTCGACAAAGAACAAGAACTCAACTTGGAATTTGAATCTCAAGTTAACCGAGCAAACTCTCTGATCCAATCTATTGGTGAGCTTAACGAGGCGATTATTGTCGCCAATGGCAACGCTCGCTTTGATGCGCCAGGCGCGTTGCTCAATGAACGTGATTTGGCGATTAATGAACTTGCCAGTCTAATGTCGATAGAGGTTCGTGAGAGCCCCAACCAAAATGATTCAAAAGTGGTCAACTTGACGTCTGGTGAGTCACTCGTATTGGAAGATGGTTCGTTTAATATTCTAGAACTTGGCGGAGATGCCGACCCAACCTTCAAGCAGTTACAGCTAGCCACAAGCTTTACTGGCGCTAAGCAAAATACAACGTTAAATATTTTTGAAGATCAGCTCGGTGGTAGTATTGGCGGCCTTTTCCGTTATCGCGACGAAGTACTTAATCCTGCGCAACGAGATTTAGGCCAGCTTGCCTTGGCTTTCACTGACGCGGTAAATACACAGAATCGATTGGGTATGGATCTCGACCAACAGTTAGGGGGCGATATTTTTGTGGCGCCGACTTTCCAGGGGCTAACTTACGATGGTACAGATCCTAATTTGTCGATTGTTGGGCAAATTACTCAAGGCGCAGGGAGCACGCTAACGGATGCTGACTATAAGATTACTGTTACCAGTGTAACAGCTACAAACTTACCAGATGAAGTTACCGTTGAGTTACTTAATGGCGATGGCTCACCCAAAGTCGATGAGAGTAATGCTGCCATTGTTTTTACCAATGTTTTGATTAACACAACTGGCTTCAGTGAGTTGCCCAACGGATTGGAGATAGAGTTTGATTCTGCTGGTGGTTACGGCGTCGGTGATGAATTTTTGATACAGCCTACTCGAAGAGCAGCGTCAGATATTGAGATGGCGACCAATCGCGCGGAAGACTTAGCGTTTGCGTTACCTATTCGAGTTGACGCTGACTTGGATAATCTCGGTGGCGCAACACTAGTGGCAACTGAGGTAACCAATACAACCGTAGACGCTGCATTGGGTGGACAAGCGTCGGCATTTGATGGCAGCGGTGGGATTCACGATTTTACTGCTGCGCCAGGTGGTGCCGTGGGAGCTCCTGTTCAAATTGATTTTACTTCAGCTACATCTTATGAAGTGCGAGACGTTGATGGCAACCTAATCGTTACCGTTACAGGGGTCACTGATTATAATAACTTGCTGGAGCAAGCATCTAATGCTGCTGGTTGGCCAGCGGCATTTAGTGCGCTGGATAATTATCCAGGCTATGACTTTAGTTTGGAAGGTGAAGCGCGCGCCGGTGATAGTTTTACAATTGCCTACAACACAGACGGCTTTAACGACAACCGCAACGCGCTAGCAATGGGGGATTTGCAACGCGCTAATACGGTCCAGTTGAGTAGTAATTCGAATTCAACGCCGCGGACTTTTCACGAAGCTTATGCTTCGGTTGTGAGCCGCGTCGGTGAGGATGCTGCAAGCGCAGATGTGTCACTGCAAGCAGCGGAAGCCATGTTTGCTGACAGTACTGAATGGAACCAGGCGATTTCAGGTGTGAGTTTAGATGAAGAAGCCGCCAATCTTGTGCGTTTTCAGCAAACCTATGCGGCAGCGGCAAGAATTTTAAGTGCAGCGCAAGACATGTTTGATACCATCTTGTCGGTGGCGAGGTAACTAGTATATGCGAATTTCCACCAATCAAATTTTTGATCTTAACATTCGTTCGATACTCGAAAACCAACGCGGTTTAAGTGATACCCAGCAACAGCTTGCATCAGGTAAACGCATCAATAAACCATCAGACGACCCGATTGGTGCGGCTCAGGTTGTCAGGTTAACGGAAGAGCTGGATAAACTTACCCAATATCAACGCAATAACGATTTGCTAGCAAGTTCGCTCGAGCAACAAGAGGCTATTTTGCGCAGTATCAATAGTTCTGCGAATCGCGCGCGCGTTTTGGTAATCCAGTCTGGAGCTGGATATACTACCGACGCTGATCGCAAAGCTATTGGTGCCGAAATAGAACAAATTCGCAATGAAATACTCGACTTGATGAACTCTCAGAATGAGCAGGGTGAATATATTTTTGCTGGCTTTCAGTCTGAGTCACAAGCGTTCGAATTTAATCCAGCCGCCAGCGGCAATAAAATAACCTTTTCCGGAGATGATGGTACTAATCAAGTGCAGTTGTCTGACAGCGTCACCGTGCAAAGCTCAACATCGGGGAGAGTTGTTTTCGAAGATGTATTTGCACGACTGAATTTTTCCTTAAGCGGTAGTGCTGGTATTACGGTAAATCAAGCCAGTATAAGTCAGCAGGGAACATTTGATAACTTTCACAAAGATAATTATGACCCAGTAATTGCAGCTAATAATGAATTTAGGTTGACCGTAATCGCTGGCAATCAAATTGAAGTCAGCAATGTTGGAACTGGTGCGGTCGTTGACACCTTAGACTTTCAAAGCGGTCAAACACTTAATTTCCAAGGGATAGAATTTGAGCTTGAAGGAACGGTTGGTAACTCTGTCAACTTTACTCTTAATGATCCAGAAAAGAAAAATATCGCTGAAACTCTCAACGATATGTTTTTAGTGTTAACCACAGATGGTATCGCTGATGGTGATTTTAGAGAAGCGATCAACGATGTATTAGTTGGGATAGATAATGGTTTGGCGGCGATTGGCTTAGAGACCTCATCACTGGGTGGTCGTTTGAACGTTGCTCAATCTATTGAAGAAACCAACCTCGACCTTGAAATTGCCAATAAGACAGCACGCAGTGCAATAGAGGATGTGGATTATGCGAAAGCATCAGCTGAATTTGCCAAGCAGGAGACTGCACTTAGTGCTGCGTTGCAGACTTTCCCGCGAGTAACCAGCCTTTCGCTATTCGATTTCCTTTAGTACATCTTTGATAGCGTAACAGGCAAGGTATATTTCGCTACGATCATCGATGTGACTTGAGTAGTAGCTGACATATACATGCTGCTTAGTAATACTTATACCTGGATAGCTGTTGTCACCAGCACTCGGTAACGTATCAAAAACAGTAAGCGCACATTTTACTCGATCAAACAACCACAGACGCGTGTACAGAGCTTTGCCTGTCCAACATCTTCCACCAACCAGATATACGTTGTCGGTTAATGGTTGCCAAACGGGTCCACCGATGTATTCACCTAAATCGAACCAATGCCATCGCGAGTAGGGAGGCTTCGCAAGCCCATATTGCGCAGTAAAACTATCAGCGTCTCTTCGCACAATGGCGTGCAGCGTTTGTTCTTCGTCAATATAGAGATCGCTTTCGTTTGGATAGCCCAACTGGTGCGTTAATTTACTTATCACCCCCCTTTGCAGTAACGCCATTTTGCGACGCGGATCACCGCTGTAGAGATCAAGACGATCCTCGATGCGGCGGTATGCTAAGCCGTAAGCAATCGAGTTGTGCTGATTGGAGTATTTAACCCGCCATAACCACCACAGGTTCATATTTAAATTGGTTGCGGATGACCATGTTTCGCCCGTACTGGAGTGCCAAGTAAGATTACTGGTCGCGATTGTTTTGTTGTTTTCATCGCGATATCGAGCATAAGCCAACAGTAATAAGCCATTATTCGGGCAAGTGACTAGTTTGGGGTCTCTTAGGTCTGCGTTAGTTTCAATCAAGCGTTGCTGAAAAAGGCACTGGCCATCTTTATTCAAGGCAATGATTACTATTATACCGTCACCACTGACGTGGTCGGTCGCTTTCCGATAGCAACAATAGAGCTTGCCGTTGAAGTACTGCAAATCAGTAAATGCACAGTGCTTATGTTGGTGGGTTAACCGCTTTAGCCATTTAAGCTGTGATTCTTTACGTTTTTTCATCACTAAAATATTAAGGAAAACCATGTAATTAAATAAGTATAGGCGGCAAAAAGTTGCCGTTTGAAGGAAATTTTTTGGTTTTTTTATTAAAGGGATCCTCAAACACGTCGATACAGTTTACGAGAGAGCCAGTACATGAACCCATTTTGAACGGGAACATGTCTACTATTTTTGAACCAAACGTCGGCTTTGGCCGGCTGCCAGCACGCGCTGGACTGAGAGTGTAGGAGTACCCATTATGGCACTTTTCGTTAATACTAACGTTTCAGCGTTGAACGCCCAACGTCAGTTATTCGATTCGTCAAACGCGCTTAATGTATCATACGAGCGTTTATCATCAGGCTTCCGTATCAACCGTGCAGCGGACGATGCAGCAGGCCTACAAATCACCGACCGACTTACGTCACAAATTCAAGGCTTAAATCAAGCAGTTCGTAACGCTAATGACGCAATTTCATTGGTACAAACCGCTGAAGGTGCACTTGGCGAAACTACTGTAGCATTGCAGCGTATTCGTCAGCTCGCAGTACAAGCACAAAACGGCATTAATTCAAGTTCTGACCGTTTGGCTTTGCAGAAAGAAGTGTCGGCGCTTAAAACTGAGATCACGCGTATCTCTACAGACACTCAATTCAATGGTGTCGACATCTTGGCAGGGACTTTCTCAGCGTCATTTTTGGTCGGTGCAAACAGCGGACAGACGATTTCAGTGAACTTATCTGCCGCTAACATACAAGGCGTGACCGGCAGTTTTAGTGCGCAAGGACTTTCGGTCGGTGCAGCTACGGTTGCTACTGCAGCTGGAGCTTCAGCAGTGCTAGTTTCAGTGGATACCGCGCTGTCGGCAATTGGTGGTGCACGCGCTGACTTGGGTGCATTGCAAAATCGTTTCCAATCTACGATTCGTAACCTGAGTAATATTACAGAAAACGTATCATCAGCACGCTCACGAATTCGTGACACGGACTTTGCTTCAGAGACTTCACAGTTGACACGTAACCAGATTATCCAGCAGGCAAGTACAACTGTGCTATCGCAGGCTAATCAGCGTCCTCAGGCCGCACTTCAGCTTCTCGGTTAAAAAAACCGTAAAACTGTTTCATCTGTTTGGTTGAGACGCCAGGAGGTAGTTTCGGGTTTACCGACAAGCAGTTGAGAGATCGCTCATTCTCTCCTAACGAAGAGCGACTGGCCAGACATTGTCTGGCCATTTTTTATCTTTTTAAATTATTGAAAAATATGACTATTTAATAATTTTAGATTTTTTTTCTAAAGCTCCCTAATTTCTGCACGATAACTAAATCAAAGGCACTTAGCTCAAACATAAAAATAATAAGAGCAATGTCTTAAAGTTAAATACCACACGAATAACAACAATAGTGGATTTGGCTAACGCTCGACCGAGACAATAATAATAGCGGCGAGTGTTGCACTACTGACCAAGGCATTAAGACTAAGGCAGTAGTAAATCTACTGACCGGATCTCAAGAATCTGGCAGTGGCACCAGACGTTTAATAACAACAATAAAGTCTGGCATCAACAAATCGTTAGGAGATTAGTAACATGACTTTATTCGTGAGTACGAATGTGTCGTCGTTGAATGCTCAACGACAATTATTCACATCAAACAATCAGTTGAACACCGCTTTTCAGCGTTTGTCATCTGGATTTAGAATCAATAGTGCGAAAGACGACGCTGCAGGCTTGCAGATATCTGATCGTATTACCACTCAAATCAAAGGCTTAGACCAAGCTGTTCGAAACGCGAACGACGGTATTTCGCTTGCGCAAGTGGCAGAAGGTGCAATGCAAGAAATTACCGTAGCATTACAGCGGATTCGAGTTCTCGCTATTCAAGCGCAAAACGGTATTAACACCTCTGCGGACCGCGTGGCTCTGCAAAAAGAAGTGACCGCTTTGAAATCAGAGATTAGCCGGATTGCATCAACGACACAGTTCGCTGGTGTTGATTTGTTAGACGGAACTTTCTCTGCCGCATTTTTGGTTGGTGCCAATGGTGGGCAGTTTATATCTGTCAATATCTCGGCCAATCAAATTCCGGGAATCAACGGCTTTAGTGCTACGGGCCTCGGGCTTGATGCATCACAAACAGTCGAGACAGTTCAAGGTGCATCAGCGCTATTGTCAATTGTTGATGGTGCACTATCAGCTGTCGGTGGTGCTCGTGCCGAGTTAGGTGCAATACAAAACCGGTTCCAATCGACGATCAGGAACTTGAGTAATATCTCAGAGAACGCTTCTGCTGCACGGTCACGTATTCGAGATACTGATTTTGCCGTTGAAACTGCTGAGTTAACACGTTGGCAGATTATCCAGCAGGCGAGTACAACAGTGCTTGCTCAGGCTAATCAGCGCCCGCAGGCTGCGTTAGGTCTTCTTCAGTAAATTATTAATATTATTGAGGATTATCTTATGAACACGCAGGTTGCAATCAGCGGGGGCAGATGGTGACGCGGTAAGTAAGAAAGAAAAACGGTCGGATAGCAATATGTGGGGGCAGACTGCAACCGACCGGTAAGTAAGCAATTTTTTACAAGACAATGGAAGTGAAAACAAACTAATTGCACCAAAGGTGCCTGGCTTTTGAACTGCTGACTGACGAATATGACGCCAGGAGGTAGTGAGAGGTATGAGGTCTGGAACATCATACCCGGCAGCCAGCAAGAGCAAACGCTCAGTTTTAGCTTACGTTTTTCACTTGGCCTATGCCTAGCAAAAAATGTCAAAATCCCACCGCGAAGTGGGTAAGACATTCATATCTAAGCATAGGTCGTGCCAAAAATTTATTTTTGGTTAATCCATTGTTTTCAAAATAACAAACCGCTGGTGTTTGACATCAGCATAATTTGAAAACGTTAGGAGAGAGACCAATGACTATATTCGTCAACACCAATGTCTCATCATTAAATGCACGCCGGCAGCTAATTGATTCCGGTATAAACTTGAGTACTGCGTATGAACGTCTGTCCTCGGGTTTTAGAATTAACCGTGCGGCAGATGATGCGGCCGGATTACAAATCACCGATCGCATGACGTCCCAAATTAAGGGCCTAGATCAAGCAACGCGTAATGCCAACGATGGAATATCTGTGGCGCAAACCACTGAGGGAGCCTTGGCTGAAGCCACTAATGCCATGCAGCGCATAAGAGGACTGGCTATCCAAGCACAAAATGGAATCAATACGTCGGCAGACCGCGTGGCCCTGCAAAAAGAAGTTGCGGCGTTAAAATTAGAGGTCAGTCGAATTGCTTTATTCACTCAGTTCGCCGGGGTGAACGTATTGCGGGGCGATTATTCTGCAGCTTTTTTAGTTGGAGCCAATGGCGGTCAAACTATCAGTGTGAATGTGTCTCGCTCGGGAGGCTTTGGATTTTCCGGTTTGACAAACGGTAATGATTTGTCGGTACTAACCGAAGCCCTTGCCTCAGCAGCACTAACAACCATCGACTCAGCTATTTCAACTATCGGCTCTGTAAGAGCTGAGTTGGGGGCAATTCAAAATCGTTTTCAGTCCACGATAAGAAACCTGTCTAATATTTCAGAAAATGTTTCATCGGCAAGATCGCGCATCCGTGATACAGATTTTGCCGTCGAGACGGCAGAATTAACCCGCTGGCAAATCATTCAGCAGGCGAGTACGACAGTGTTGTCGCAGGCAAACCAAAAACCGCAAGCAGCGTTAAGTTTACTCCAGTAAGGAATTGAAAAGAGGGTGGAACTGAGAGGCCAACCTCGCCAAGGATGGCGGCCGTAAGGCATTGTGATATCTTATTTAAGCTAAGTGCGAAATAAAACGCCGACTAACAGGACTGAGAGTGTAGAATTTTAGGTTGAGAGGCCAGTAAATCTACTATTAATCCTGCCAGCCGACAGAAACCAAATTTTGCTCCATCTCCTAACGTGAGCAAGTTGGCCGGGTCCTATGACTCGGCCTTTTTTATTGTTATCGCCGAAACTTTGACACTGCCACAATCCTCAAGTGTAAAGCAGGACATGTGCCAAAACTGCAAAGCATGAAGCAAATCTGTGATTATAACCAAAGAGCTTATACTTGATTTGCCCTTCATTGGTCAGTTTTGCGATTCTTTATATTCACCCAAAAGCCTTTTGCAAGTTTGCATCCTCAAAAACTTTAATACTTTTTATTTCATATAAAACAGTCGTTTACATTTTTTTTAATTTTTTTTCAAAAAAAAACTAAAGCCTCTTATGAGGCTGCCGATAACGATAGTTGAGGGGTAATTTAATTACTTTTTTGTTAAGCGTGTGGTAGCGCTTAACGCATGAGGTGACTCTTTGGAGGTTCAAAGAGTTGTGAGTCGAAGAGATAGCTGGTTCTCTCAAATCGAGCTGTTTCCCAGGAGGTATAATAATGACTTTATTCGTCAACACTAATGTGTCTGCCATAAATGCTCAACGTCAGTTGTTCAATTCTAGTCAAGCACTAAATACGTCATTCGAAAGACTGTCCTCAGGATTTCGAATTAACCGAGCTGCTGATGATGCTGCCGGTCTGCAAATCTCAGATCGTCTAACATCACAGATCCAAGGCCTCAACCAAGCCGTTCGAAATGCCAACGATGCTATCTCTTTAACGCAAACTGCTGAAGGTGCGTTAGGTGAGACGACCATTGCTTTGCAGCGGATCCGCCAATTGGCAATCCAGTCACAGAATGGCATTAACTCGTCATCTGACCGAGGCGCTTTGCAGAAAGAAGTATCGGCCTTGAAAAGCGAGATAACGCGGATTGCGACAGATACTGAATTTAACGGCGTGAGGCTTTTAGACGCTGGATTTTCAGCGGTCTTCTTGGTCGGTGCAGAAGGTGGTCAAACCATCTCGGTAAACTTATCTGCAGGTGGCATCAACGGCGGAACCGGCTTCAGTGCGGCGGGTCTTAACCTGACCAGTACATCTGTAGCAACCGCATCTGAAGCATCAGCTGCTATCGGAGCAATCGATACAGCCATCTCTGCAATCGGTGGTGTGCGTGCTGATTTGGGTGCATTACAAAACCGTTTCCAGTCAACAATCCGTAACTTAAGTAATATCTCTGAAAACGTAGAGTCTGCACGTTCGCGGATCAGAGATACGGATTTTGCTTCAGAAACAGCAGAGTTAACGCGAAACCAGATTATCCAGCAGGCTTCTGTATCTGTGTTATCACAGGCTAATCAGAGACCACAATCGGCATTGTCGTTGCTCGGATAGTCTATGCGTTATAGAACGTAATGATGAAGGAGGTTAATTGTGGAAGTTATTAATTCGCAAATTGGCCAGACTTTTGCTGTAAGCTCATTATCTAGCGCTGATTCTGCAGCGACTCGTAATCTGGCTCAGGAGCGTCAAGCTGAGTCCGAGCGAGTTGCTAGTAGTGAAGCGGATAACGGTGTGAATACATCTTCACAGCAATTATCAGCTGAGGTTCAAGAAAATTTTACTCCGGCCGATAATATAGAAGGTGAGCAGCGACCTGAGAGTATTGAGCTTGAAGAAGCATCCCGAGAGATTGAACAGTTCTTACAGTCTCAAAATCGGAATTTAGCTTTTTCTGTTGATCAGAGTACTGAGCGTTCTGTCGTCACGGTAACAGAAGCAGATAGTGGTGATGTGATTCGACAAATCCCGTCTGAAGAAATTCTTAGACTGGCCGAGCGTTTACGCGACCTACAGACTGATGTAGGTAGTAGTGTTGGAGTACTGTTTAACAATCAGGTATAGCCAATCTGGAACTATTAGGTTTCATTAGGAGCGCCGTAAGTCACCGTTAGTGGGGATTTGCGGCTTCTTTGTTTTTGGCGGGCTGAAAGGTAAAGTGTGTTGAGGTAACGTATGACTATTCAATCATTAGGGGTGGGTTCTGGCTTAGCGCTGGACGACCTTGTGACACAGCTTTTAGAAGCTGAGCGAAAGCCTAAACAAGATAGGCTCGACGCTCGTGAAGAGCAAATCGAGGGGGAAATTTCTGGCTTGGGACAATTAAAGTCTCGACTCAGTGATTTCCAAGACGCTGTCGATGATTTGCGCAGTGATAATGGTATTAACAAACGCGAACCAACGGTTACAAACCCGTCAGAAGATGATGATGTGCTAAGTGCAGAAGCCACGAATAGTGCGTTACAAGGTAGCTATGCTATCGCAGTCAAACAGCTTGCTAGTGGCAGTAGAATTGAAACGGCGGATGCCGTCGACGGTGGTTTTAGCGATTCAACAGATGCCGTATTAAGCAGTGGTTCGGGCAGTTTAACGTTTAAAGTCGGCAACTTGGGTGACACTTTTTCTATCAGCGTGACTGCCGGAATGACCTTGGCCCAAGTGCGTGAAGCTATCAATGGCGCTGATAACAACTTTGGTGTGAATGCGAATATTATCTCTACAGGTACTGCTGACGGTGGCGCAAAACTGGTTTTTACGTCAGAGATTACCGGCTCGGGCAACGACCTAACCATAGTTAACGATAACGACTTGGCCGATTTAGATCGGCTTGCAACTACCGACTCGAGTGAAACGCTAAGTTATTTGTCGCCTATTTTATCTGCGCAGAACGCTATTGCAGAGGTAGATGGCATTGAAGTTCAAAGCGCAGAAAACGAGTTTGAGAATACTATTCAAAATGTGTCCTTTACGGTCAATGAGCGTTCACCATTTACCGCCACGGATATAAACGATCCCGCCAGTTATGTCTATTCAACGTCTACGCTGACGATTGGATTCGACAAAGAAGGCTTGGAAGAAAAAGTTAATAAATTCATAACGGATTACAACAGTATTATTACCGAGATTGAAACGCTGACCAAATATGGATCTTCTGAGCTTGAGGAAGATGGAGCGTTAGCAGGTGACTCATTAGTACGAGGTATACAATCTGGGCTCGCAGGTTTGGTTGGGGGAGGAGTGTCCACCTCGACATTGGGTAGCCTGTTTGGAATTGGTGTTGAATTAGATGTAGATGGCAAGTTAGAAATTGGTACAGTCGATTTTGGTTTGGGTACTGGCCAAGACAGGCTTGATAATGCGTTGGAAGATAATTTTGATGACTTGGCCACGCTATTCTCTGATGAGGATGAAGGTATTGCGACTAAACTTTATGACTATATTGAACAATTTATATCGTACAGCGGCATTTTAAGTTCCCGAGAACGTGCAGCAGAAGATGATAAAGAACAGGTATTAGATGATCGTGAACGATTTGAGTTGCAAATGCTTAACTTTGAACAAGTAATAAGAGATCGTTATCTGAATCTAGATCTGACGGTAGCGCAGTTAAATCAAACCGGGCAGGCACTGCTCGCCTCGTTAGGTTAATAGGAGTTTTAAATGGCATTAACGGGTATTAACGCTTATAAAAAAGGCGGCTTAAAACAAGATGTGGCAAGCGCTGACCCACATAAATTGACGCTGATGTTGATGCAAGGTGCGTTAGATAAAATGGCTTATGCCAAAGGGTGTATGGAACGCAAGGACTTGTCTGGCCGTTCAGAACATCTATCGCGAACTACGGCAATCATCATTAACTTACGTGACACGCTGGACCTGAAAACGGGTGGTGAGGTGGCAGATAACTTGTTTGCGCTTTACGATTATATGATTCAGCGCTTGACGGATGCGAATGTACAGAACAGTCAAGAAATTGTCGATGAGGTGATTAAGTTGTTATCTCCTATTCGTGATGCATGGCTACAGATCCCTGAAGCCGCAAAGCAGGAAGCATACGAAGCGCAGCGTCAAAAACGGACAGCGATTTAATGATGACGCACTCGGCGCACGATTTTAAGCAGGCGGTAAACGTTCAAAATCAACGAATTTTTGAACTGCTACAGGGCGATGATGTAAATAGTGAAACGCTTGCGAGCATGGTCTCAGAGCGAGATTCCCTGATCAATCGCTGCCTAGAATTACTCGCCGATGACGAACGGCGGGCATTTGCTGAGAAAGAACTCGACATAAACCAATCATTGCAGGAAAAATGTACAGTATTGCGCGCCAAGTCTAAGGATTCGTTAAGTAAATTTGTCAAAGACGCCAAGGCTGTGCGAAAGTATCGGTAAGATTATTGCTTGGTGATAGCAATAACGTCAAAACTCTGTTGAGGTAGCTGCGTGTTTACCGATAAATCAATACTAATAACCGGTGGTACGGGTTCATTTGGCAAGCGCTTTATTACGCATTTGCTGAAAAACTATCAACCCAAAAAAATCATTATTTATTCTCGAGATGAATTGAAGCAGTTCGAGATGCAGCAGGTGTATGATCATCCATGCATGCGTTATTTTCTAGGCGATGTACGGGATAAGCACCGCTTGATCGCTGCAATGCGCGACGTTGAATATGTTGTCCATGCAGCAGCGCTGAAGCAAGTGCCCGCAGCTGAATACAATCCAAACGAGTGTATTAAAACCAATATTAATGGCGCACAAAACGTCATTGATGCTGCGATTGCAACCAATGTTAAACGCGTAATTGCTTTATCAACCGACAAAGCCGCCAACCCAGTGAATTTATATGGGGCCACTAAACTGGCGTCAGACAAATTATTTGTCGCTGCAAACAATATTTCTGGTGCCAAAGGCCCTAGGTTTGCCGTAGTTCGATATGGAAATGTAGTGGGTTCGCGTGGCTCAGTTGTGCCGTTTTACCGCAAGCTATTGTCTGAAGGATGCAAAGCGTTACCGCTAACTCATGAAGAGATGACGCGTTTTTGGATCACGCTAGATGAAGGGGTTGATTTCGTCATTAAGGACTTCAAGCGTATGCAAGGAGGCGAGATTTTTGTGCCCAAGATCCCCTCAATAAGAATTACTGACCTTATCGAAGCGATGAGTGGTAAGCGCGATTATGATTTGGTTGGTATTCGTCCGGGTGAAAAATTACACGAAGTGATGGTGCCAGAAGAAATGGCACATCACTCCTACGAGTTTGAAGACCATTACGTCATCACGCCAGCGATTAAGTTTTTCGATAAGACCATTGATTATGGTAAGAATAAATTGGGTGAAAGAGGTCAATTAGTTGCCGATAAGTTCGAGTATCACTCTGGAACGAACCCGCACTTCTTAACCGTAGATGAACTCAAAGCTCTCGATAAAGTTACAGAATGATACCCTATGGTAAACATCAGGTCGTAGATGCCGATATTGCCGCCGTCGTCGATGTATTGGAAAATCAATTTCTTACTCAAGGCCAAATGGTGCCAGCGTTTGAGCAGGCCCTTTGCGACTATACACAAGCATCTTATTGTACTGCTGTTAATAGTGGTACGTCGGGTTTGCACGTTGCATGCTTGGCATTGAATGTTGGACCTGGGGATTGCGTGTGGACATCGCCAAACTCATTTGTTGCGTCGGCAAACTGCGCGCTTTATTGCGGTGCTGATGTAGATTTTGTTGACATCAACCCACTAACAAGAAACCTTGATACTGACAAATTAGCCACTAAATTAGCCAACGCTGAGCGCGAGGGCAAACTACCGAAAGCTTTAGTCGTAGTCCACTTTGCCGGTTTGAGTTGTGATATGGCTACGATCTCTGCATTGGCCGAACAGTACGGTGTTAAGGTTATAGAGGACGCAGCTCATGGGCTCGGTGGGTTTTATCAGCAGCTCCCCATCGGCAGTTGCAAGTATAGTGATGTCGCGGTGTTAAGTTTTCACCCGGTTAAGAGCATAACTACCGCAGAAGGCGGGGCAGTTACAACGAACGACCTTACGTTAGCCGAACGTATAGTATTGTTTGCCAAACACGGTGTAACGCGCGACCCCAAAAAGCTCACTGAGCAACAAGGCCCTTGGTATTATCAGCAACAAGAGCTTGGTTTTAACTACCGGTTGAGCGATATTCATGCAGCCTTAGGACTTAGCCAATTAAAGCGATTAGACGCTTTTATCATGGCGCGCAGGACACTAGCGCACCGATATCACGAGGCGTTTTCCGATTTACCTGTGCAGTTGCCAATCCCTAGCGAATTGGCAACCGATTCTAGTGCATGGCACCTGTATATGATTGAGATACTTAGAGGGGATCGCAAAATACTTTTTGAACAGCTTCACAGCAAAGGCGTTGGTGTGAACGTACATTACATTCCGATTCATCTTCAGCCCTATTACAAAAATTTGGGATTTCGCGCAGGACAGTTCCCTAGCGCAGAACGTTTTTATCAACGTGCACTGACTTTGCCATTATTTCCAGACTTAACTACAGAGCAACAAGACTACGTCATTAGTGCAGTTAAAGAGGTATTAGCGTGAATCTTGCAGTAATTCCTGCCCGTGGTGGCAGCAAGCGGATCCCGCGAAAAAATATAAAACACTTTTGCGGTAAGCCTATGCTCGCTTACAGCATTGAGGCGGCGCAAGAGTCACAACTCTTCGACGATATAGTGGTCTCCACTGACGATGAAGAAATCGCAGAGGTTGCTAAGTCTTTAGGGGCTTCAGTACCTTTTTTAAGGCCAGCTAAACTCGCCGATGATTTTACTGGCACACGCGCCGTCACCAATCAAGTTATTGAAGCGTACTCAGAGGCGTTTGGTCGCCCTGATTTTTGCTGCTGTATCTATGCGACTGCGCCGTTTATACACGCTAGTTTTCTTGAGCAAGGATATGCGGCGCTGAAGTCAAATGAAACGAAGTCTTTCGCGTTTTCTGTGACCAGCTTTCCATTTCCAGTGCAGCGCGCATTGAAACGCGTTGAAGATGGTGTAGCAAGTATGTACCCGGAATATGCGCAAACGCGTTCACAAGATTTGACTGAAGGTTTTCACGATGCAGGGCAATTTTATTGGGGGAGCACCTCGGGGTATTTATCCAGTAAGGCGATGTTTTCAAGTGCTAGTATCCCAATTGTTATTCCGCGTTATTTAGTGCAAGACATTGACACATTGGAAGATTGGCAGCGGGCAGAATTGATGTACCAAGCTTATATTAAAAGTGACCTAAAATGAGTGACTCAAATAACTCAAATCAAACCAAAATTCTCATTATCCGCATGCTCGGGCTTGGTGATGTCACCTGTATTGGTATTCCGGCTTTGCGGTTTGTACAACAGCAAAACCCTGATGCAGAAATTCATTTTCTTTCTTATGCGGCAGGTTTGGATGTTATCCGCTTGGCGGCGCCTGAAATAAAAGTGTTTGGGCTAGAAAAAGACCAATGGCCTGATAATATTGTATATGCAATGGAAACTTTTTTAGGCTTAGCTGAGGCGATAGTTGGCGAAGGCTATCAGCAAATCATTAACCTCGATACGTGGTTTATGCCTTGCTTCTTAGCTCGATTTTTGAAGGATGCAGGAGAACCTGTAGCCGGCAATATGATGAGTATTTCTGTAGGTAGCTTAGTCGACCAATTCCAGCAACAAACGTTAAAACCCGAATACGTTAATGATCCTGCCGTCTATCTGCAAAGCACGTGGTTTGGAATGCATCAGTGGCATACGCCATGGTGGCAAAATGGGCACAACCCAGATGGTGGCTACCCTGAGTTTTACCTAAGAAATTGCTGCAGTTTTAATGAATTGAAAATGGATATGTCAATTGATGTTCTAAGTGACAGTGAATACCTTCATATAGCGGAGAAACAACCCATTGTAGCTCTGGCTTGCAATGCCAGAACGAAAGAGCGTAACTATCCGTATGCCGCAGAATTAAAGCAGTTACTTGAAGAGAATGGGATTTATGTTTGGACTGGATTTGATGGCAGCATCAGCATGGAACAGACATTAGCGCGATTAAAGGCATCAAATTTGTTGATCAGTGTGCCATCTGCACCACAATGGCTTGCTACTGCTGTCGGTTGTCCTTCCTTAATCATTTCTGGTCAAGTCGATCCGCGAACTTTAATGCCTGATTACGCAACAGATATGAGCTCTACTCCAATAGAGCCTGCTATCATCATAAATGGGGTGTTAGACATTTTAAAAGGTGAAAAAAATGCATGATGTGCGGATTGGCAATCGAATTATCGGTAAAGACGATTCTCCTTTTATAATAGCTGAACTCAGTGGCAACCATCAGCAAAACATCGAGCTTGCCTTGGCCATGATTGATGCCGCTGCAGAAGCTGGTGCTCACGCAATTAAATTGCAAACATACACAGCCGATTCGATGACACTGGATGTGAATAGCGATGATTTTGTAATCCATGAGCGGGACAGTTTATGGTACGGAGAAAAACTCCACAGTTTGTATCAGAAAGCTGCTACGCCTTATGAGTGGCATCCGCGGTTATTCGAGTACGCTCGACAAAAAGGGCTGATTGCATTTAGCTCACCGTTTGATGAAGAGGCAGTAGATTTTCTCGAAGATTTGCATGTTCCCTGTTATAAGATAGCGTCTTTTGAACTCACTGACTTACCACTGATAGCCAAAGCAGCTAGTAAAGGTAAGCCTCTTATTATGTCTACAGGTATGGCAACGTTGGCTGAGATAGAAGAGGCGGTTGAAACAGCTAAGACGTCGGGGTGTGATGATATAATTTTGCTTAAGTGCACCAGTACATACCCAGCCCATGCGGGTAACACAAATCTACTTACGATTCCGAATATGCGCGAAGCTTTTGGCTGCCAAGTCGGTTTATCCGATCATACACGTGGCATTGGCGTTTCCGTGGCATCTGTGGCCATGGGGGCTAGTGTAATAGAAAAGCACTTTGTTCTCGACCGCACAGCGGGTGGTGTTGATGCGGATTTTTCACTAGAACCTGATGAGCTAAAAGCGCTTGTTATTGAAACTCAGCGAGCGTGGCTGGCGCTTGGACAAGTTAAGTATGGTGGCGATGTGGCTGAGGAAAAGGCCAAACAGTATCGACGTTCAATTTACGTATCGGAGTCGGTAAAAGCTGGTGAGACACTTTCTCATGAGAATCTGCGTATCGTACGCCCTGCATATGGCTTACAACCGAAACATTGGCAGACGGTAATCGGACGTAAAGCTAAACGGGATATGCAAAAAGGTCAGCCGTTGCACTGGCAAGACATCGATTAATTATGGATTTTGTGTTTATTACGCAAGCATCCCCGGCAATTGGAATGGGGCATTTATTGCGCTGTCTAGCGTTTGCCCAAACGATCCAATCAAGTGGTCATCGCGCCGTTTTTTTGGTTGATGACACGACTCGTGCTTTGGCTGAGGAACGCGCCGATTGGGAAGGTGATCTTATGTCACATGATTATCACCTTTCAGTAGCGCAACAAGTCAGCGAGGTTAGGCAACGACTCAATTGCGATGTGGCATGGCTTATCGTTGATGGTTATCAATTTGACCGTGAATATTGGGTAATGTGGCAACGCGCGGGTTTTTTAGTGGCACTGTTTGACGATGCCATACATCAGTCGATAGATACTGCTGATGTTATTGTTAATCCGGCAGCCCCCCAAACGACTGATAAACAAAAATATTGCTATGGTGAGCAATTTCGATTGCT
>CAXRGW010000077.1:0-10551 GCA_964230255.1 Alteromonas sp. | reverse complement strand
GAACATGTCACATGAAATCAGAACACCAATGAACGGAATTATTGGTAGTTGTGAAAACCTGTTAGCTGAGGATTTACCAGAGAGAGTTATGTACCGCATTAATATTGTCGCTGAATCGGCCAATAACCTATTACTTATCCTTAATAGCGTATTGGATTGGTCGAAGATTGAATCGGGTGAAATGCAGCTGCAAATCAAGCCGTTCGATATAATTTCAGCCGCTCGTGACGCCGCTGAGTTACACGGTAATAGCGCCGCCCGTAAAGGTGTTCGCCTTGTTGTCGATATAAATGATCGGGTACCTAAATCAGTCAATGGTGATGCGGGTAAATTTGCCCAAATCCTCAATAATCTTCTCAGTAACGCCATTAAGTTCACTGATTTTGGCACAGTCACACTGCGCTTGGATTATGATAATGAGATGGTTGCGCTGATGATCAAAGATACGGGTGTTGGCATCACCAATGCTGATTTGCACAAAATATTCGATGAATTCGTGCAAGCAGATCTAAGCTCTACAAAAGCGCACGCAGGTACTGGTCTGGGATTGGCAATTACCAAGCGAATGGTTGAAATCATGGGGGGCAATGTCGCCGTTGATAGCGTCAAAGGCGAAGGCTCAACTTTCCTAATCACCGTACCTATGAATACTGTGCGTGTTGAACCTATTCGTCATGACAAAGGTTTACCTGTATTACCGCCGGGCTTGCGCATATTGGTCGCTGAAGACAACGATGTAAATGCCGATATATTGTGCGACATGCTCGCCAAGGCTAACGTGCGGACGCTGCGGGTTTCCAATGGTGAAGAAGTTATTTCCGCTGTTAACAAATATCAATTTGACGCAGTGCTTATGGACTTACAAATGCCAATACTCGACGGTTTACAGGCGAGTGTTCAAATTCGTCAACTCGACAATAAACGAGCGAACACAACTATTATTGCTGTAACCGCAAATGCGTTTGTCGAGGACCGTGAAAGGTGTCTAGCTGTTGGCATGAATGACTTCTTAAGTAAACCAATAACACGTTCTAAACTACTCAATACAATTGCCAGAAATTTGAGCTAGTTTCACCCTTATCGCGGTTTAATCTCGCTTTGCAACGTCACCATGCTCGCGCAAGAATTGTTTAAAGCCAGATGCTGCTAGGCTTTCAGGGCGGCTATTCAAGGTAACGGCTTGCCAATGGTTGTGTAACGGGAACCCTTCTATATTTAAAAGCTTTACATCGTCCGTTGGCGTGTGAGCTAATGTATGCTCAGAAATAATAGCAATACCTAAACCGGTAGCTACTGCCAGACGAATAGCCTCATTACTCTCGATTACCATAGGTTGGCCGAACTCAATCGAATGTAAGCGACAATACTCGTCTACCAGTTTGCGCGTACCTGATCCCGGCTCTCGCAGCAATACACGTTGATTAGATAGTCCCGCTAAACTGCAATTATCCGGCCCACCATAACTGTGAGGGGCAATAACACTAAGCTTGTTAAGTAGAAATGCCTCTGCCGTTATCGGCATATCTTCTGGAGGTTGACTAAAGATATATATGTCATCTTGATTGTTCTTTAGACGCTCAATGATTTGTGCACGGTTACCCACCTTTAACGTGACTTCTATACCTGGGTGTTCATTACAAAAATCAGCCAATAACGGTGGAATAACATACTTGGCAGTAGTGACTACCGCAATCTTAAGTGTACCGACTTCCATTCCTTGCAAAGCTTGAATATAGCTATTGAGTCGCGCTTGAGAAGTAAGTACTTCTTGAGCGCACTGGTAGACAGCTTTACCTGCTTCTGTCATATGCAGACGGCCATGCTGCTGTTCCAATAAAACCATATCAAACAGCGAGGATAGTTTTTTGAGCTGCAGTGAGACGGTGGGTTGGGACAAGCCGAGCGTGGTAGAGGCGGCAGTGATTGAGCCGCTGTCAACGACCTGTTGGTATACTTGTAAGAGTCTAAATGTCAGCGAATTCATAGTTAAATTATAGTTCAGTATAAAATAAAATTAGCATTTTATTAATTTAAATAAATAATGTGTTTTATTAGTCATGGATTTATGTACGTAAATACTCCGGATTGGGAACAAAAGAAAAAAACAGCTATACTCTGCGCCCGTTTTGACATTTACCTAAGTCACATAAGCAAACCTAGCTGCTGTAGGAGTTTGAATGAATAAAGTCGCGATTGTTATGGGCTCTACGTCCGATTGGCCAACGATGCAAAATGCCGCCAAGATGTTGCGCGAGATGGGCGTTGAGTTTGAAGCAAAAGTAGTTTCTGCCCACCGTACACCTGATCGTTTAACTGAATTCGCGGTTACCGCTGCTGACCAAGGTATTGATGTGATCATCGCTGGTGCCGGTGGCGCTGCTCATTTACCTGGAATGATTGCTGCACACACACATATACCGGTTTTGGGTTGCCCGGTTCGCTCAAGTCAGCTAAGTGGCATGGACTCATTACTTTCTATCGTACAAATGCCTAAAGGTGTCGCTGTTGGGACCTTGGCAATTGGCGATGCTGGTGCAGCAAATGCGGGTTTACTTGCCGCACAAATCATTGCGCTCCACGATGAAAATGTACGTCAGAACATCATTAATTTCCGCCAAGCGCAAACAGAGAAAGTATTGGCTAGTGCGGATTTGGAACTGCCACAATGAGAGTTTTAGTCTATGGTGATGGCCAATTAGCGCAAATGCTTAATTTGGCCGGCGTACCATTGGGAATAGACGTTTCAGCGGTCAATGTGAAGGATCACAGTATTGTTAACCCAGTAGATAAAACACCGTATTGCGAATCACTTAAACAAGCTATGGAAGAAGCGAAAGCGCTAACTGTCGAATTTGAGCATGTGCCTTTAGATTTGCTCGAGCAAGCTAATGCTACTGAAAAGTTAAATCCCTCTTTTGAAGCAATTCGAATCGGTGCAGACCGCGTTTTAGAAAAACGATTTCTCGAGCGGGTTGGGGTAGCAAATTGCCAACACCTTATTATCACAGAGCAAGATCAACTAGATAATATTGTCGACGAGCTTGGTGAGAGAGTTATTATTAAAGCGAGCTTGGATGGTTATGACGGTTACGGTCAATGGCGCTTGAATGGCGCAGCGCAGTTACCTGCTCTAAAAGAGCAGTTAGCTGAGTTGAACCTTAAAGCTGTGCCACTGATTGCCGAAAAAATGGTCTCTTTTCAGCGCGAGTTATCACTCATTGGTGCGCGCAATGCGCAAGGGCAAGTAAGTGTTTACCCACTGGCTGAAAACAAGCATCACGAAGGACAATTACATGTTTCCGTGGCGCCTGCTCCCGACACGACTGATGCATTGACACAACAAGCACTAGAAATCTTCACAACCATAGTTGAGGATTTGAAATATGTTGGCGTGTTAGCGGTAGAAATGTTCCAAATTGGTGACCAGTTGATCGTTAACGAATTAGCCCCTAGAGTTCACAACTCAGGTCACTGGAGTATTCACGGTGCTGAGACGTCGCAGTTTGAGAATCAACTAAGAGCTGTACTTAATTTACCGCTGGGTAACATGTCCGCGCATAGTGTCAGTGCCATGGTCAATATTATCGGTTGTGGCAGCATCGCTAAAGAAGTGTTAGCTGTTTCGGGTTGTCACTTGCATTGGTATGGTAAAACAGTCCGTGCCAAGCGCAAGATGGGTCATATTAATGTTGTCGCAGAAGACTATGCGCAGTTGGCACAACGTCTTAATGAACTTGCGAGGCTATTGCCAAAGGAGTTTTTCCCTGTACTGGCGGAAGAGTCTCAACGGTTAGCTGAACGCTAAAATAACTAAAACATTTATAATTGCTTGGCAATCTAAGCCGCATTCATAAAATGCGCGTTCTTTCGTGTGCCGACTTAGCTCAGTTGGTAGAGCAACTGACTTGTAATCAGTAGGTCGCCAGTTCGATTCCGGCAGTCGGCACCATTTTCCACACCGAAACACGCATAACGAGGTGGCGCTTGATTATCAGCAAGATGGTTGGAGCATTCAACCTCGCTTATTCTGGTATGACATTGAGGACTATATCACCGGACGAGCATCACAAAACCAACCTGCAAACATAATTGCGATGATGATGGGAGCAATGCCACTTTTGTAATGGAGTAATGTTGATGCAGAGATCTATGGTGGTGACATAGCGATTGGTTATCGCCTTGCACCGCGCAGCTTGGAAATCCACACCAGTTACCAGACAAGCAAATGGCACGCTTATGTTCAATGGATGCTTGTAGACTCGCAAGAGGATGTCTCAAGTATTCAAAACGAATCCACTAGTAGAGGTGGTTGACCTTGGCGGTGATTACAGGTTCAGTGAAGCATTGAGCGTTAACCTGGCGATCCACAATATTGTTTGACAAACGCTATGTAAAACATTTAGGTGGAATTAATCGAGTTGTGAATGCTAATGTGGCTGTTGGAGAGCGGGCTTCTGAACTCATGCTATTACCTTAGCACTGACGTGGCAATTGTAACTAATTGTGGCAGTCCAATATTTAACTCTAAGAGGACACATATGTTATTTCGAAGTATTTGTTTGATTGTAGTGACTACAACGGTGTGGTTCATAAGCAGTGCAAACGCCCACGATTATGATCACGATAATTTTCACGTCGACCACCCTTGGGCCCGGCCAACGTTTGCACTAGCAACAACTGGCGCAGTTTATTTGACGCTCGCTAATACGGGAGGTATCTCTGATACCATTACAGGAGCAAGTGTACCGGAAAGCATCGCGCGCGAAGCTCAACTGCACGACGTGATAATGGATGGCGACATAATGCGTATGCGTCATTTAGAGCAAGGAATTGAAGTGCAACCAGAGAGCAAAGTCGAATTCGCTCCTTCAGGTAAGCATGTAATGTTGCTCGGTCTAACTGGGCCACTAAAGTTGGGCCAAGAGTTTTCATTAACTTTGCATTTTGCCGATGCTGACGATTTGTCAGTGGTAGTCTATGTTGAACAACCAGAAAAGAGTAAAGATCACAGTCATCATCAACACCACTGAGTTAATAACAAACCAAAACGCAGCTTAATACGTTAAAGTTGGGTTCTTAAGAGTCGAGCTATTCACTAGTTTTATCGAAACTAGGCTACTATTAGTTCGACCTTTACGTATTCATTGCTGGCTACAGGGGATCAACTCATGCAACAAATCGATATTGGCATTAGTGAGTCTAATCGTCTGGAAATTTCCGAAGGCCTGAAACGGCTACTGGCAGACTCTTATAGCGTGTATTTGCAAACCCATAATTTCCCTTGGAACGTCACTGATCCATAATTTCGCGAGTTGCACTTGATGTTTGAATATCATTACACTGAACTTGCAGTTGCAGTTGCAGTTGCAGTTGCAGTTGATGAGATTTCTGAGCGTATTCGTACATTAGACGCGGCTGCATCCGGCACATACAAATCATTTTCTGCGCTGAGTTCAATCAAAAAAGTCGAGGGCGCGACTGATGACGAATCGACAGCAGCTCTAGTCTCAGGTCGTATGCGCGTACATGAAAAAACGGCCTGGATGCTGCGAGCGACCCAAGCATAATAAAATTAAAAATTAAGGATCCCATCATGGAAATTTCAAAGTGGTTAGCGGCCACGTCATTCGCTTTGTGCAGTACTATAGTTCTAGCGCATGATCACGGCGGTGCTGGTGTAAAAGTCAACGAGCTTGCTAAGGGGCTAGTGCATCCATGGGGCATGGTGCAACTACCCAACGGTGATTTCATTATCAACGAACGCCCGGGTACCATGCGCCGTTATAGTGCCGGTGTATTAAGCGATCCGATTTCTGGTGTGCCAGAAGTGGTAGCGCAAAACCAAGGCGGTCTATTAGGCATTACGGCAGACCCTAATTTTGCCGACAACAATATGCTGTATTTCTGTTATTCCAGTCCTGGTGAAGGTGGCTCAACAAGTACCGTTGCCAGTGCTACATTAAGTGGTAACGCGCTTACTGATGTTGACGTTATTTTTACCGCTGGCCCTCGAATTGATATTGGTTTTCACTTTGGTTGTCGCGTAGTTATAGATAGCGCGGGGCACTTGTTTGTGAGTCTTGGCGACCGTGGTTCAAAACGCGAAGAAGCACAAAATACAGATAATCACATTGGTACAGTGGTACGAATAAACACTGACGGCAGTGTGCCGGCGGATAACCCTTATGTTGATGGGGCTGCACCAGAAGTTTTCTCTTATGGCCATCGCAATGTGCAAGGTATGACTGTTCACCCAGAAACGGGAGCAGTGTGGACCCATGAACACGGCCCGAAAGGCGGCGATGAAGTCAACATTGTTGTGAAAGCAGCTAACTATGGCTGGCCAGTGATCACTTATGGTGTGAATTACAACGATACGCCAGTGTCTGACATCACTGAAAAAGCCGGCATGGAACAGCCACTAACTTACTGGGATCCGTCCATTGCACCAAGTGGTATGGATTTCTACCAAGGTGAAGCATTCGCTGCATGGCAGGGAAATCTGTTAGTTGGTTCGTTGAAATTTGATCATCTGCGTCGTATTGAATTGGATGACAACAACAAGGTTGTAGCTGAGTACGAGCTGTTACGTGAGCGTGGAGAGCGAATTCGCGATGTCATCGTTGGCAAAGACGGGTTTATTTATTTGTTAACTGATGAACCCAACGGCAAGTTACTGCAACTCATGCCACAGTAAAATTACTTAGTAAAAAGCCTACTAAATCCTGTCTCTTGATATCGAATTGTGAACAAGAGACAGATTAGAGCGGGCTTTTCATGTCTTTTTGAGCGCTATTTCAACGACACTTTACCGAACAAAATATCTTTGAACATTACCCAGTCGCCCATTAGGCTATAAATAGGGTGCTTAAAAGTTGCCGGTTTATTATGCTCGTAGAAAAAATGACCTATCCAAGCGAAACCATAACCAATCACTGGCATTAACCACAAAAGCATCCAATTAGTGGTAGCTATCGCGGCGGCAATGACCCCTAGTACCAACCATGAGCCAATAAAGTGTAACAGCCGACAGCTAGGATTTTGATGTTCTTGAAGATAATACGGATAAAACTCAGCGAATGATTCAAACCCCTGCTGTTTAACTGTAGACATCGATAATACCTCTGCTGCCGAGCGATGATTTGTGCCTTTGAACCCAAGCTAATGGCTTGATATTCGTTTTAGACGCCGCATATTATAGCCATGATTACAAACAGATGACCGCATTTCAATGGATAACATCACTACGAACATCGTCGAACTTAGTTTAGAAAATTTTCAACAAGTGGTTGTTCAGCAATCACAAGACCGTTTAGTCATTGTCGATTTTTGGGCGGAATGGTGTGAACCCTGCAAAGATTTGATGCCTATCCTTCAAAAACTCGCACATGAATACGCTGATAGTGTGATATTAGCTACCGTTGATTGTGACAAGCAACAGGAGATTGCCGGCCAGTTTGGAGTGCGTAACTTACCTACAGTAATGTTGGTTAAAGGTGGTCAACCGGTCGATGGGTTTGCCGGGGTCCAGCCGGAGAGCCAAATTCGAGAAATGTTAGCCAAGCATTTGCCATCACCAGAAGAAGGTTTACTGGAACAAGGCGCCCAATTGATCGCCGCAGGCGATTATGCAGCGGCCTTTCCCGTTATTAAGCAAGCGTTTGAGTTAAACCCTGAAAATCTAGACGCCAAGTTAATGATGACAGATTGCTTTATTGAGCAAGGGTATATTGAACAAGCGAAGGAAATTCTTGCCACTATAGGTCTAGTCGACCAAGACGGCCGCTATGGCGCTTTACAAGGCAAAGTCGAACTCGCCGAACAAGCTGCTGAATCTCCAGAAATCAAGGCGCTACAAGAAAAGCTAGCACAGCAACCCGATGACATGGAGTTACAGGTGCAACTGTCAGTGCAATTGCAACAAGCCTCTAAGTATGAAGAAGCGCTAGAGCTGTTATTCAATGTGTTAAAGCGTGATTTGAACTTTGGTGAGGCAAAAAAGCTGTTTCTGGATATGGTTAATGCATTACCCGATGGCGACCCGTTGAAATCCGGATATCGCCGCAAAATTTATAGTTTATTGTATTAATCTAATCTCGTGCTAGTGTAATGATTTAAGAAACTGCGCCGGCGAGCAGCCAACCGTTTCCTTAAACGATCGAGTCTTAGGCGTCATGTTACCGCAAGTAAGTGGTTTAGACATTTCCCGCGAGGTTCGCGCCAAAAAAATCGAACAAGCATTTGTTATGTTAACCGCGAAAAACTCTGAAATGCGTCGGGTTTTAGGCTTAGAGCTCGGCGCTGATGACTATATGACCAAGCCATTTTCGGTCCGAGAGTTACAGGCTAGAGTGCGCGCAATTGCGCAAAATACGCATGCTTGCCAAGATTCAGAGTTCGACTGAGACTGATGTTGCAACATTGCGAATTGGTAGTCTCACCGTCGATACCAATCAGGTGTTTTCTCGCAGCCAACTGTTAGAGTCAGTATGGGACTATAATCACTCTGGCTAAGCACATACGGTAAACCCCCACATCAACCGTCTCGGGGCGAAAATCGAACGCGATGCTATTAATTCACTTGTTGTCCAGACGGTTTGGGGAGTTGGGTATAAATTTAACCCTCAGAGAGTGATGGCTTAGTGTTCGGACTTAAATTGTGTTTTTGCCAACGCCTAGCCATTTCACTGGTGGTGGTATTTTCTTTGGTGTTGTTTAAAAACTTAACTCGACCCATGAGGATCTTAAGTGATGACATGGATCGCATACGAGCTGCTGATTTTGATAAGAGTAACATGCAACAAGTGCGCAAGCCTTGGAAATGCAAGAGTCACAACAAAGTGCATCGACTCGGTTGTACTTTTAACGATATGTTAGAACATTTCGAGACGCTGTAAATCCAAAATGACACCTTATCCAGCGATTAGCGCAAACGGCTTGTTGATATCTCGCTGAAGAATGCGCGCTATTAAGCCTCCAATCAATGCAAAGACACTAAGAACCACGACGGTTTGGGTTTAGCTATTTGCAAGAAAGTGACACAACTTTTAAACAGTGGGCTATCGGTTACTAGTGAGGTCGGCAAGGGCACTTGCTTTAGTTTGGACTTAGCACTGGAAAGTTCGCAGTCCAGCTAGCTTTGGTTTTTCTAATGGCTGTTTTTAGGAGCGGCTAAATTGGTCGTGCTACACTCACTGAAAAGGATCCCACGCAAGAGGATCCGTTGTTTCAGTATTGGAGTACCCGACTGCCTATGTACCAACAGCTATTTTCACGCTTTCTAGCTGCAAATCAGGGCAAGCAGCACTTTGCTTGTCACAGCCACTATTTTTGGCCCGATGTTACCCGCGATGCACAAATCCAATATTGGGATGACAGTGCCAAATGGGTTGACGAAAAATGGCAACACTTTTTCACCGATAGTGTGCCGCAAGTTCAAAATCTCATCGCGCAAACGCTAGACCTGGATACACCAGAGCAAATTGTATTTGCGCCAAACACCCATGAATTACTGTATCGAATTTTTAGCTGCTTTGAGCTGGGAAGGCCTTTTCGAGTCCTGACCACAGATAGTGAGTTTCACAGTTTCTCCCGTCAAATTAAGCGTATGGAAGAAGCCGGGCAGGTGCATGTTACTCGAATCGCGAGTTTGCCAAGCCAGACATTTGCTGATCGTTTTGTCAGTGCTATTCAGCAGGATAGCCACGACATGGTGTTCTTCAGCCAAGTATTTTTTAATTCAGGAGCCAGTTGTGGCGACTTCAATCGGATTGTTGCGGCGGTGGAGGATCCAAATACCATCATAGTTATGGATGGGTATCACGGCTTTATGGCGAAACCAACAGATTTAAGTGCCGTTCAAGACCGCATTTTTTACCTTTCAGGTAGTTATAAATATGCGCAAGGCGGCGAAGGGGCTTGTTTTGCTGTGGTGCCCCGCAATTGCGACCTGCGACCGGTTTACACCGGCTGGTATGCGGAGTTTGGTGAACTCAGCGCCGCTAAGGCTGGAACCGTACAGTACAGCAAAAATGGTATGCGCTTTGCGGGTGCGACGATGGACTTTAGTGCTATCTATCGCTTACGCGCAGTGTTGCAACAGTTCGCAGAAATGGAAATAACCGTGGCGCAGATTGATGATTTTATTAAACAGTGCCAGCGTGCTTTCCTCGCGCACTTAGAGGAACTAAACCATCGGCTATTGAATCAATCTTGTCTATTAGTAGAAGATTTGGATAGTCACGGGCACTTTTTGACGTTTGAATTACCGTCTCCGGCTGACGCACAAATGCTGCATGATCACTTGCGCGAACACGGAGTTCTTACTGACTATCGCGCAAATCGATTACGCTTTGGTTTTGCCTTATATCACAATCCGTCAGAGTACGATTTATCTTGTTTGTCGGAGGTTATCTCATGAGTTGGCAAACGTTCCTGATCGCCTGTTCAATAGTCGCCATTATTGAAGGGATTGGTCCTATGCTATTCCCGCGTAGATGGCAAAATTACATACAGCAAATGAGTTCAAAAGCACCCGGACAGCTGCAGCAA
>CAXRGW010000076.1:0-10458 GCA_964230255.1 Alteromonas sp. | reverse complement strand
ATTGATATTGCAACGCTAACCGGCGCTTGTGTTATCGCTTTGGGTAAACACGCCACAGGCGTAATGAGCCCGCACAATCCGTTGGCGCATGAGTTAGTCAATGCATCAGAGCAGAGCTCAGATAAAGCGTGGCGTTTACCCTTATGGGATGAGTATCAAGAGCAAATTGAAAGTCCATTTGCTGATATGTCAAACCTAGGTGGCCGTCCAGCAGGTACTATTACTGCTGCGTGTTTCTTGTCGCGCTTCACTAAGAAGTACAACTGGGCACACATGGACATTGCCGGCACTTCGTGGATTTCGGGCAAGAACAAAGGTGCAACCGGTCGTCCAGTTCCGATGTTGGCGCAGTTTTTAATGAACCGCGCAGGCTTGCGTACTGAAGACTAGTTTTAATGACGCAAGTAACGTTTTATCAGCTGCAAGACGATGATCTTACTGCCGCTGCAACTCAGCTAATTATCGACCAGTACCGTGCTCGACAGCAGGTGCTGGTGGTCTGTGCCGATCAAGCACAGGCGGAGCATTGGGATGAGCACTTGTGGCAACAGCCAACAGATGCGTTTATCCCGCACAACTTACGCGGTGAAGGCCCGCCCAACGGTGCGCCGGTTAGCATTGTTTGGCCACCGGTGAGCGAATCGCGTGCGGTTGTTGTAAACCTCAGCAGCACCACCCTTGCAGTGAATAATCGCACACGCCAAGTGATTGAGTTTGTACCGACTGATGAAACTGGCAAACAAGCTGCGCGTGAACGTTATAAGAATTACCAAAGGGCTGGCTGCCAATTGCAGTTTCAGCCGTTAGCAAAAGAGACAAATAATGGATAAGACCTTTAATCCTGGTGCCATTGAACAAACCTGTTATGCCGACTGGGAAAAAAATGGTTATTTCAAACCCTCGGGGCAGGGCGAGCCTTACTGCATTTTGTTACCCCCACCGAATGTGACCGGTAGCCTGCATATGGGCCATGCGTTCCAGCACACCATCATGGATACCTTAACCCGTTATCACCGCATGAAAGGCGATAACACCTTATGGCAGTGTGGAACTGATCACGCCGGTATCGCCACGCAAATGGTAGTAGAGCGCCAACTTGACGCCAAAGGCGTGAACCGTCATGACCTGGGCCGTGAAGCTTTTCTTGAAAAAGTCTGGGAGTGGAAAGCTGAATCTGGTGGCAATATTGGTCAGCAAATGCGCCGCATGGGAACCTCTACCGATTGGGATCGCGAAGTGTTCACCATGGATGAGAACTTATCCAAAGCGGTGACTAAAGTATTTGTAGAGCTGCACAAGGAAGGTTTGATCTATCGCGGCAAGCGGTTGGTTAACTGGGATCCGGTGCTGCACACGGCCGTTTCTGACCTAGAAGTAATTAATGAAGAAGAAGCGGGCCACATGTGGCACATGCGTTATCCATTGGCAGACGGTTCAGGTGAGCTAGTGGTTGCAACTACACGCCCTGAGACTATGTTGGGCGATACCGCAGTTGCTGTTCACCCAGAAGATGAGCGTTATGCGAGTATGGTTGGCAAAGAGATTAAACTGCCACTTACGGGTCGCCTAGTTCCAATCATTGCCGATGATTATGTTGATCAAGCGTTTGGTACAGGTTGTGTAAAAATCACACCTGCACACGACTTTAACGATTACGACATGGGTAAGCGTCACGACTTGCCAATGATCAATATCTTGACTGACGACGCCAAGCTTAACGATGACGTGCCAGAAGCTTATCGTGGCATGGACCGTTTTGATGCTCGTAAACAAATCGTGGCTGATTTAGAAGCCCAAGGCGTGCTGGTAAAAATTGAGCCACACAGCTTAAAAGTTCCGCGCGGCGATCGCTCCGGTGCAGTTATCGAACCTTATTTGACTGACCAATGGTATGTAGCGGTTGAGTCGCTTGCAAAGCCTGCGATCGAAGCGGTGGAAAGTAAAGAAATTCGCTTTGTTCCGGAGAACTGGAACAAGACTTACTATCAATGGATGCACAACATTCAAGACTGGTGTATTTCACGTCAGTTGTGGTGGGGCCATAGAATTCCGGCTTGGTATGACGATGCGGGCAATATCTACGTAGGTGAAGATGAAGCTGCCGTGCGCCGTGACAACGGTTTAGACGACGCGGTTGTGTTAAAGCAGGACGACGATGTACTTGATACTTGGTTCTCATCTGCTTTATGGCCGTTTGCAACTATGGGCTGGCCTGAAAAAACACCAGAGCTAGAAACCTTTGTACCAAGCTCAGTGCTAGTGACCGGTTTTGACATTATCTTTTTCTGGGTCGCACGTATGATCATGATGACCAAGAAGTTCACCGGTAAGATCCCGTTTAAAGACATTTATATCACCGGCCTTATACGCGATGAGCAAGGCGATAAAATGTCGAAGTCGAAGGGTAACGTACTTGACCCCATCGATTTGATTGACGGCATTACCTTAGAGGCACTGCTTGAGAAGCGTACCGGCGGCATGATGCAGCCACAGAAGGCAGAAAAAATTGCCAAGCGCACGCGTAAGCAATTCCCAGACGGCATTGCCAGTTACGGTACTGACGCATTGCGCTTTACCTTTGCGGCGATGGCGTCTACTAGCCGTGATATCAACTTTGATATGGGCAGGGTTGAAGGCTACCGCAACTTCTGTAACAAGATCTGGAATGCATCGCGCTTTGTGCTGATGAATACCGAGACAGAAGATACGGGCGCTAATACTGCGGCAGGTGAGCTTGAACTTAGCGTGGCAGATCGCTGGATCTGGGCACGTTTTTATCAAACGGTTGCAGACTTTGAACAAGCCATTGAGCAATACCGTTTTGATATTGCTGCACAAGCATTGTACGAGTTCACCTGGAACCAGTTCTGCGACTGGTACTTAGAGCTAACCAAGCCAGTGCTTAATTCAGAGCAGAGCAGCGATGCGCAAAGACGCGGTACGCGCCACACGCTAGTGAGTGTGCTTGAACAGTTAATGCGTTTGCTTCACCCGGTAATGCCATTTATTACCGAGTCGATTTGGCAGCGCGTTGCGCCACTTACGGCTGTTGGTGCAGGCGAAGCGGCGAGCATCATGACGCAAGCCTTCCCGCAAATGCCTGCGGAAGGCGTGGATCAAGACGCCCTTGCAGATATCGAATGGTTTAAGAAAGTGATTGTTGGTATTCGTAACATTCGCGGCGAGATGGATATTTCACCGAATAAACCACTATCGGTAATGTTGCGCAATGCTACGGCTGAAGATGAGCAGCGCTTCGAGACATTGTCTTTGTACGTAACACGTATGGCCAAGCTTGATGATGTGAAGGTGTTAGGACAAGACGAAACGGCACCACCTTCAGCTAGCGCGATTGTGGGCGAGATGGAAGTCTTGATCCCAATGGCGGGTCTTATCGATAAAGATGCTGAGCTCGCGCGGATCAGCAAAGCAATGGAGAAGATCGAGAAAGACGTGGCACGCACGCAAGGTAAACTCAACAATGAGAACTTTGTTAGCAAAGCGCCAAAAGCGGTGATTGAAAAAGAGAAGCAGAAGCTCGCTGATGCCTCTCAGCAATTAGCTAAATTGCAAGAGCAGTACAAGAGCATCGAAGCTATTTAATACGACGGTTAGGTTGCAAAAGGCTGGGATGTCCCGGCCTTTTTTGTATCTGAACGGCAATAGCAACCTTCGGCTTCCATTAGCACAGTTGCTCCAAGCGTTACCGTTTTTTCAATATAGCGCTCTACAATACCTTGGCCAGTAAAACAGCCAATACCTTCCGCATAGGGCCCCAAATGAACAAGTTCACCAACAGCATTAAATACTGCGATGGCCGGAGTTGCAGGAACCACTGACAGCCAGACTGATTGCTCATCAATTGTAACATCAATATTTGTGTTACCCCGTTCGCTAGACAGTGTTTTAACCTGTTGAAAATGGCGGTTGGCAACGGTTTGACACATACAGGCTTGATCACTTTTGAAATATAGTACCTTGTTCGCCATGTCTTGATTTAGTTGCCGTGAGGCTAGCACGCGAAATGTGCGCTTAAAATCGCGCGACTGTGCAGCGGTGTATAAACATTCGTCGTCAAAAGCGATGTTAGTGGATTGCTAATAAGCCGCCAACGGATGCGCCAAGCCACACAACAAATTCAATGTAAACCAGCGCATACTGCTTATCTCGCGGTGTTAGGTTTCGAACTTCGCTAAGGCGTTATCAAGGTGCATCAAGCTTTCTTTCAACGCCGAGCGCTCGGCAACGTATTGCTCTAATTGATTGAGCCGGCTCACACTGGAAGTGGCCGCGCCGCGCATAGCGTCACGATTAAAAAGCTACTTAAAAACGCGCCTTGATATAGCCCGATACCGATGGCTGCAATCCATTGTAAACAATTATTCCTGTAAAAATTCTATGGGCAGATGCGTGCTATGGATACTGCATAAATTCTTCCTCAAAAAACTATATCCAACTACAAAAGATATAGGTGCTGAAAAGAATTGTGCAAAAGCCGATCGCACAACGATCGTGACTTTATTGCATTTTTAATAAAATCGATATAAAGTGATATCAAAGTGATATCAAAAGGAGATGTTATGATTGTAGAAAAGAAAGCATGGTCGTTTAATGGTTATATTTCAGCTTTGGTGCTGCTGGCAGCAACCATAGGTTCAATTGCACTAATCAGTAGTAATACTGTTCCAATCAATGGATTGGAATTACTCAATATCTTTGTATTTATTATTGTTTTAGCCTGTTGGGGCGGCTTTTTCATGGTGCAACCGAATCAGGGTAAAGTACTGACGTTGTTCGGCAGCTACGTGGGTACCGAAAAACGCGCTGGACTGCGCTGGACTATCCCATTGTTCATGCGTAAGGCGATTTCACTGCGGATCCGAAACTTTGAAAGCGCCAAAATCAAAGTTAATGACAACCAGGGTAACCCGATTGAAATTGCCACGATTGTGGTGTGGTCGGTTACCGATACTGCCGAAGCGGTATTTGAAGTGGATGATTACGAGAGCTACGTGACCATTCAAAGTGAATCAGCCTTGCGGATCTTAGCGAGCAGTTACCCCTATGATCCGCGCGATGACGATGAGGCCGAAATTGCACTGCGCAGCCATCCTGTTGAAGTAGCTGACCGCTTGTCATCTGAAATCCAAGAGCGTTTAGGCAAAGCCGGTATTACTGTGCATGAAGCACGTATTAGTCACTTAGCCTACGCACAAGAAATTGCCAGTGCAATGTTGCAGCGCCAACAAGCCGCAGCGATTATTGCCGCGCGGGGTCGTATTGTGGAAGGCGCTGTAAGTATGGTTGAGATGGCGCTACAACAACTCAACGAACAGCAAATTGTTGAATTAGATGAGGAGCGCAAAGCTGCAATGGTGAGTAACTTATTGGTAGTGTTGTGTGGTGATAAAAACACCCAGCCAATTATAAACACAGGTTCATTGTATTAATGGCTAAAAAAGCGTATCCCTTGCGGATAAATGCCAACGTATTAGCGGCAATGCAGCGCTGGGCAGATGATGATTTACGCAGTTTAAATGCGCAGATTGAATTTGTTCTGCGCGATGCGTTGGTAAAAAATGGCCGGGTCAAGTTAGTGGAAAAAGTTGTTGTAGATATTGAAGAACTTGACCCACAAGACCCGACCGAAAGCCGCAAGTAAAGCTTGCGGCATACGGCTCTGCGATTAGTGTGTTTCCCGCAGACGCAGAGCACGTAATCCTATTGCACCGAGCAGTAATAATATAAGACCGGACAAACTACCGCCGTGTTCCTCAACAATTACCACGCGTTCTTCAATCACTTCGTAGTTCTCACTTTCTAGTGGGATAAAGGCCAAGTCGGCATCATCAAAGCCATCCGTCAATGCCACCAACTCATCGGTGTCGGCATCGTAGAGTTCAATCAACACTTCATAATCATTAGGTGGATAACCACTGACCAATTCACTCTCAACAATAAAGCTGTCTAAGCTAGACTCTCCATCGATAGCGAATACTGACGTTACGTGAAGCGACTCAAAAACATCGCCAACGCCTAAGTAAATTACCCCATAAACATATGCACGGCTGTATACAGTGTCGGCATCAAACTCAACGTTTAGTTGGGTGTAATAACCGTCGTAGTCAAAGTCATCACTAACAGTTGCCCAACTGTCATAAATCCAGAAGTCAGTACCGAGTGAAGCGGCAATTGAGTCGCGATCTTTCGTCACGGGCAAGCGTGCTTGCAACTCAGCGTTCTTTTGTTGCCAATCAGTTACCGGTTCTACTGCAGCGGCTGTGATCACATCTTTAGTTGGTAGCGGCTGACGAGACGGCGAAACAAAAGCCTGCTCGTATTGGAATTCTTTAATGTTTGCTTGCTTAGCCGGCGCATCAGTTGAAGATGATGCCAAGCCAGCACCTGAAGCAGTTAACAGCGCAATGCTGCTCAGTGTTGTAAGTAACTTTTTCATTGGCGGCTCCTGATCTATATCGCTTTTGCCTTAAAGTTGGGACCAGTTTGCCTTGGTAAAACTGAACGAAAACTGAAAGCTTTCTGAATGTTAACTCCGTGTTTGAATTAGTCTTGCAATAACATTGGCAGCACCGCTGCAATAAGTAACACCGCCATCGTGCGATTGAAGATTACCAAGCGTTGCGGATGATTGAGGAAATGGCGAATTTTGGTGCCAGCTAATGTCCAGCCAACAATGCAGGGCAAATTGATCCCGCCGAATACCAGTACCACAATAGCTACAGTAACGGGTTGTGCATTTATGGCATATAAGCTGATAGCCGTTAACGACATTGACCATGCTTTAGGGTTTACCCATTGAAACAGTGCTGCTTGAAGCAAGTTAAGTGGCTTAGCAACACTTATGTCTTTGGTTTCGATACTGTTAGTGGTTGCAATACGCCAGGCCAAATACAACAAGTAAGCAAAACAAATGTACTTAAGTGCAGAAAATACCACAGGGTATTTCGCAAACACTTGCATTAACCCTAGTCCAACTGTCGCGGTCATCAGCATAAAGCCCAACGATACACCCAGAATGTGAGGGACACTCCGGCGCATGCCAAAATTCACACCAGAGGTCATCAGCATTAAGTTATTCGGGCCCGGAGTAATGGAGCTAACAAAGGCGAATAACGCTAAGCCGGAGAGAATTTCGACACTCATGATGTTTCCTGTGCAGTGAATATGAAGTGTATTTTAATAGGTGTAACACCGAATTAATTTGCTAATGTTGAGTATATTAAACCATCAGCACAATAAAATTTCGCAATGGATAAAATTGATCGCAAAATATTGCAAGAGCTTGAGTTGGATGGACGGGTGACCAATAGTCAGCTTGCAAACCGAGTCGGTTTGTCAGCATCCGCATGCCTGCGACGAGTGCAAGATTTAGAGAGTCGAGGAGTGATTGTGGGCTACAAAGCACTCTTTGATAAAGAAAAGCTCGGGATTAGTTTTCGAGCATACGTAATGGTGGGGTTGAGCGAACATACCAAACAATCACAGACCGGCTTTGAAGAGGCAATAAAAAAGGCTAGTGAAGTGATTGAATGCCACAACGTCACAGGATCATTTGAGTACTTGCTGCGCGTGGAAACCACCGATTTAAAAGCCTACAAATTGTTTCATACTGACGTACTTGGCACCTTACCACAGGTCGGAACTATCGCCACGCATGTGGTAATGGAATCACCAAAGTGATTTTTATTGCTATTTAATCTAAGAAAATTACTGTATGCCTATCCAATTTTGCATTTACTGGGTCGCAACAATTTTTAGGCCCTAAAATGGGGTTTTAAATTCCCCCATTTTGAAACATAAGTGTTACAGCCTTTGGGTTCTTGGCACCTTCAGAGATATACCGTACACTAATTTAAACAAATTAAATCCCAAATCGGGGTAAGATATCACCCCACTTTGGGATCGAAGCAATTGTTAGAAACCATTTCGTTTTCATGCATCGCGCCAACGCGGTTGTGTTCCGCCAGTCTTCGTAGAGTCGTCCTCTAAGGCTGTAGCCCGTTTCTTTCTATTTTCAATTTAGCGCTTCTAGGAGCTGCTTATTATGGCTGTTCAATCACAAGGTTGTATGCATATCTGCCCACCATCACAGTGACTCAATGGCTTGTTTTATCAGCGTCCAAATGGCATTCTGCCAATAGGTTTTATTCACGGACGCGGGGCAATTTCTTAGTGTTCATTTCTAACAAACCAATCAAGCTCACTCGCTGCGCTCGCTGGGACAGCTACTCGCATGCGGCTTTGCCATTTTCGCATGCAAGCAGCTGCCCCTTATCGGGGTGTTAGATGCCAAGAGGACAGTTATGAATCCGGTCTCTTTTTTAGAAAAACTACGCGATGAATATATTGCTACTGAAAACGATGACCTGCTTTTCACTAACAAAGAATGTACATTAGAAAACACTACTTATCGGTTGAATTGCTGGAAGGATTTTCACGGCAAAGATAGCATTGTCGTTTTTGAACTTAAGGAAAATGGATTGCTCATCTCAACAAGTACTTGTTTAGGACTACGATACTCAGAATCACTAGCTCCTTTACTTTTAAATGAGCAACAATTGTGGGACATAGGTATTCCATAGAATGGCATCTAACAAACCGATCAAGCTCACTCGCTTCGCTCGCTGGGACAATTCCTCGCATGCGGCTTCGCGATTTTCGCATGCAAGTAATTACCCCTTATCGGGGTGTTAGGTGACATGGCAAGCACTCTAGAAATCCTAAATAAAACTTGGATAGCAAGGTTAGAAGTTGCATCTCTAGCCGTCGCTGTAATTGGATTCATATCAGCGGTCATTTTGGCTTTCGCTGGCATCGTCGACTTAGCTCCAGCTGTAGGGTTAGTCTTTTTGTCCTCACTTTCAATTTCGATTATTCACCATTTTTGCCTATACAATCTGATAAGGTGTCGTCATTGCGGAGGGAATCTTGCTAAATATAAAAATGGAAAAAATCTACCAATTAAGAACCTTTACACACGCTTCGAAAGCGATAAGGCTTGCAAACATTGTGGGAATAATCAGGCGAATGTCACCTAACAAACCAATCAACACACTCGCTTCGCTCGCTGGGACGCCTACTTGCTGCGGCTTCGCCATTTTCGCAGCAAGTATTCGCCCGTTATCGGGGCGTTATATGACACCGTAAAATTGAAAATAAGGAAGAAGTTTTGAGTGTGGAACAGATAATAGTAATTACAGAACAGCTAATCTTACTTTCAGCTTTTCTTGGTGGTTTTTCTGCCACATTCCTTGCAGCTATTCTGGGCATAGCACCTTCCAACAAAATCGCAAATTGGATGGTTTTTTGCTCTGCTTTAGCCGCTTGTTGCTTCATAATTTGCGCAGGTTCATCCATCGCCTTAGCTAATGCTCTTCAACTATCTACGGATTTAGAGTCGCTTAAGTTTGGAAGACTCACTAGCTCATTATCTATGGCCTTAGGAATGTTCTCGCTTATATCTAGCATTGGTTTGTCTGGCTGGCTTAGAAACCAAAAAACGGGGTTTGCAACTTCTTCAATTGCAGCAGTAACAACCGTTATAGTAGCAGTGTTTTTATAGAGGTCGTTTTTAGAAATGTCATATAACAAGGCGCTCAAGAACGCTCACTGCGTTCGCTGGGACGCAAACATAATGCGGCTTCGCCATTCTCGCATTATGCCTGCGCCCCTTAGCTAAGTGTTAGAAACCATTTCGTATTCAGGCATCGCGCCAACGCTGTTGTATACCGCCAATCTTCGTAGAACCGTCCTCTAAGGCTGTGGCCCGTTTCTTTCTATTTTCAATTTAACGTATTCAGTAGCTGCTTCAATTCAATACTCAGCATAAAGGTTGTTTGCATATCCACCCACCTTCATCGTGACTCAATGGCTTGTTTTATCAGCGTCCAAATGGCATTCTGCCAATGGGTTTTATTCACGGACGCGGGGCAATTTCTTAGTGTTCATTTCTAACAAACCAATCAAGCTCACTCGCTGCGCTCGTTGGGACAGCTACTCGCATGCGGCTTCGCGATTTTCGCATGCAAGCAGCTGCCCCTTATCGGGGTGTTAGAAACCATTTCGTTTTCAGGCATCGCGCCAACGCGGTTGTATTCCGCCAATCTTCGTCGAGCTGCTCTTTAAGGCTGTGGCCCGTTTCTTTCTATTTTCAATTAACTGTATTCAGTAGCTGCTTCAATTCAAAACTCAGCAACAAGGTTGTGCGCATATCTGCCTACCATCACCTTGACTCAATGGCTTGTTTTATCACCGTCCAAGTGGCATTCTGCCAATAGGTTTTATTCACGCACGTGTTGCAAATTCTTAGTGTTTATTTCTAACAAACCAATCAAGCTCACTCGCTGCGCTCGCTGGGACAGCTACTCGCATGCGGCTTTGCCATTTTCGCATGCAAGCAGCTGCCCCTTATCGGGAAGTTAGAAACCATTTCGTTTT
>CAXRGW010000075.1:0-8195 GCA_964230255.1 Alteromonas sp. | reverse complement strand
GGCTTACCGGCTAATGCTTGCAGCAGCGTATACACTGTAATTGCAACACCGCCGAACGTTGCTGCGATTACACTGAGTTTGGCTTGCACATTGCGCAATGAAAGTTTGCGATCGATGAGCCAACCAAGCAGCGGCAAAATTTGCATTAGATGCGTGGCGAAAAAGTGCGGTACGCGCAGATCGCCGCCTTGTTTAGTCCAGCCCACAAGGGGCACACCACCTTGATCGGTTGCCGGTGCATCAACCCAGTGTCCACTGGGCGATGACGACATATAACCGGCAATCGCTAAGGTCAAAATACAACCCACAATCAAACCGAGTGCGATACCGTATTTAAGACCCGGAGTAAGCGTTTCTGAACTCGGCACGCGGGCAAATACAATGCCCAGAATTAGGGCTGGAATAGTGAGTAAAAGCGCGGCTATACCCATCATTGCATAAACCAAGGCGTTAAACGATGAGCTGAAATTAAAGTGTGAACCGACACCGCGAAAGGCCTGCATATCGATTAGGAATAATTCGAATAGGGTCGCAGCAGCCGAGATAAAGGCTATTACCACCAGCCAGCGGGCGTGTTTCATATGGGCGGGTAAAAAATGCACCACTACGGCAAAGGTGAGCAAGTGTACGGCCGTAGAAACATGAAACTTTAACGGTTTTATCCATATCCCTAAGTCGTTGTACTGACGCATATCCAGGTGGTGTGCAACCCAAAACAGGGGCATAAACGCCAGAATCAAAATGGCACTTTGGGTCCACAATTGTTGTGATGTTGAGAGCTTCATGCTTCAGCCTTTTGTGTATTCAGCATGTGCATAGCGGCAATGCAAATAAAGAAAAGGAGCAAACCCATAGGTCCGAACATAAAGGTCGATAACAACATGGGTATTTGAATTAAACGATGGATACCGCGTTTATCGCCCTCAAATGCAATCAAAGTCCCAATCACTAAGTCAAAGCAGAGATAGTGTGCCCAACCGGCAACCAACACTGATTCGTTGGCCATTAACGCTTGTACCTGGGTGAGCGAGCTATAACCCCCACCTTCGACGCTGGCGAAGTGGGTAAACATTAGCCCACCATATACCAGTCCTATAATCGATGGGATAGCGATGCCGGTTGTGAGCAGTACCCAATTCCAGCGTTTAGGCATTAGGATCAGTAGTGCCCAACCGACCATTGCTAATGTGTTTAACCAAGAAAACAGTTCAGGGTTCTGTGGCAGCATGTTGTTACCTCGTTATTGATGTATAGCTATAGCCTAAGCGGAAAATCTAGCCATGCTATTGAATTTACGTAAATTGATAGGAATACTTCATGAAACAACAGCATTTTCATTTCACGATACGTGAAATACAGGGTAGCAATGGCGCTGGTTCGCAAATATTTTCTGCATGGCTTAATAGTTTCCATTTTGCTTGGTGGCTTGTTTGCCTATTTGGGCGTGTATAACACCGATACCATTCCGTTTTTTAATCGCTTTGTGTTCTGGGTATCTACCATGCTGGTGGGTAACTTAAGTACGGGTTTATTGATCCCACTTGTGTTTAATCATTGGCTTCCGAAACGGCCTGTTATCGTTCAGCTGTCCTGTATCGTGGTATTGATATCTATTCCTGTAACTTTTGTTTTGGCGGCATATGATCACAACCATGGGCTCGACTGGAGCGTAAATGTGTGGCTAGTGCAGTATCGCTATGTAGTGGTGATTTCGGCGATTCTGATTTTTGTCGGTTATTTTATGCTGCGCTCAAACTTAGCGTTAGAGGAGAAAAATGAAAGCAAACGCGGTGCTGAAAATGAACCCGATATCGCGCGCAAGCTCGAACAGCAATTTTTAAAACGCCTAGCACTTAAACATCACGAAGGACAATTGTTAGCGGTCAAATCAGAAGACCATTACCTGAGAGTATTCACTAGTGTAGGTGAGGAACTGATCCTCATGCGCTTATCTGATGCCATTGAAGCATTGGATTCGGTACCCGGCATGCAAACCCATCGTTCTTGGTGGGTAGCCCGCAGTGCAATTGCCGATATGCAGCGCAAACAGGGCAAGATGATGTTAACTGCAGTGTCCGGTGTGGAAATCCCGGTTTCTAGAACCTACGAGAAGGTTGTTAAAGAAGCGATATCTGGCAAGTGAATAAGTGCCTTTGGTTAAGGTTCAGTTTTGCGAACCAAATGCCATCAATAGGGTCAGTATAAAGTAAGTCAGTCATTGTGGATTACTACTCACTTGGTGGTGCAAATGGTCAGGATACTTGTTGTTGGTACGCTACTCAGCGCGCTAATATTCGCGTACTTTTTTATGCGGCCAGTCTGGGTGCCTATGTATCAAAAGGTTGCTGGCAAACAAACTGTGAACGATGTGATTGAAGCCTATCAAGGCCCAGCTCAGAAGCGACTTGAACCCTATTTTCAGAGCGCTGGTGTTGCTTACCCGCCGCGCTCGCTTACACTGCTCGCCATAAAAGACTCTGATCAACTTGAGTTATGGGCTTCTGATGGTGACGCCAAGACCTACATTAGGTCGTATCCTATTTTAGCCGCGAGTGGCATCGTTGGACCTAAACTACATGAGGGCGATCAACAAGTTCCTGAAGGTATTTATCAACTGGAGTATTTGAACCCTAACAGCGCGTTTCACCTTTCGATGAAGCTTAACTACCCAAATGCCTTTGACCTTAAGTACGCAGCAGAAGAGGGGAGAACTGAGCCAGGCACCAATATCTTTATTCATGGCAAAGCCGTCTCAATCGGATGCTTAGCGATGGGAGATGAAGTTATTGAAGAGTTGTTTGTTCTTACCTCATTGATTGGCAAAGATGCCGTGGACGTTGCAATTGCGCCGTCTGATCCCAGAACGACAGATATACAAGCGTTAGCCAATAATCAGCCAGAGTGGGTTAGTTCACTGTATAGTGATTTATCGATTTTTTTCGCTGACTATCAGCGTTCAGAGTGACTGGCGAGCGTGTAAAAAGGCGCAATAGAGGAGAATAAATGCCACATTTCATCATTCATTGCTCGGCTGATGTGTTGGAAGCGCAACCAGAGCAGCAGCTAAATCAACAGGTTCACGCTATAGCAAGGGATTCTGGTTTGTTTACTGAGAGCGACATAAAAGTACGTGTGCAAGCCTTTGATACCTTTAGCGTGGGCGGGCAGTGCAATGCCTTTATTCATGTGTTTGCCAGTATTATGCAAGGCCGAACGGTAGAGCAACGAGCGGCACTATCAAAGGCGGTTGTCAGTCATTTAATCAAAATTTTTCCGCAAGTAGAAAACATCGCTATGAATGTGGATGAGTTTGAAAAGAGTACCTATTGTAACCGTGCCTTGCTGGCTAGAGATTGAGTTATGGACTTCTTCAGTACGGCGTGTTGGCATTGATTTATAACTCAACCCAAACCCGCATTATCAGTGCGGTGTTATCCGTTTGCGCTATTTTAGGTTTCTGGTTTGCAGTGATTGGTTTGTTTAGCTTTGCCTTTCAGTCGGGTAGCCCTAAATTAGGTTCGTTTATTGCCGTTTGTCTAGCTTCCTTTATGTTGGTTGATGGCGTTAAGTGTTGCTATTTACTGCTTAACTATCTGGCCAACATCAATAAGCGGATTGAAGTTAGCGCGCATGGCTTGAAAGTAATTGGCTCGGCAACTGACAAGGTCTACGTGTGGAATAACATAAAGCGTTTCAAACGGGTTTATTGGGGCTTGTTTTGGTATGCGCATGATCGCGACAATGAATTTATTTTTGTGGTTTCGCGTTTTACCCAGCACTACCGGCTTCTATGCAATAGTGCGGAGCTAATGGAAATCAATCGCAGGCAGCATTGAGGTTTCTAAGTCTTAGGAAGGAACTATGTAATGACATTAATACTGTTTTGCATCAGTGCTTTGGCGTTAACAATTAGCTTGGTGAGGGATCTAACCAATCGCGGCAAATACGGTGTTATTTTTACCATTGGGAAGTATTTCAGTTTCTATACGACACATTTCTAATGTTTTAGTCAGCATACTATTTGCCGCTCTGGCATTTGAACCGAGTAACATACTTTCAACACTGGCCGAAGATGCAAACATCGTTGCGGCAATAACCGTTTACATCACTACAGTAGGTATCGCTAATTACCTGATTTTTGGTTGGCTAGATTTACCGCTTTTAGATCGCATTGCTGACCTATTAGTACATGCAGTTATACCTGTTATGACTTTGTGCTACTGGTTGTTTGCTGCTGACAAAGCTCAATTGCAATATGCCTATTTAGGTTACTGGTTTATTGTCCCCATAGGTTATGCAATCTATACAATTGCACACGGCAAATGGTCAAAGTTCTATCCCTATGAATTTACCAACGTTGAAATGCTGGGAATAAAACGGGTGCTGCTAAATGCTGTTGGTTTATCGATAGCCGTGTTAATGGGTAGCGCCTTGTTTATTGGGCTTGGTAATGTGATGGTATAATTGGGAGTCTAAGACTTTGCTCCGCATCGGGTATAGCCTTAAATGAAAATTTTAAATAAGGAACGTTATGGATTGTCCTCGCACTGGAACATCGCTTAAAACAGTCAAAGTTGGCGGAATTCCTGTTTACATCAGTGAAGCCTGTGGCGGTGTGTTTTTTGAAAACCAAGCGCTAAAAAACTTCGAACTACCTAATGACCGTAAAGGCGAGGTATTGGTAGAGCACCTTAAACAATTTCACAATCAAACGCTCAATGAAGCAGAGCGAGTCACTTGTCCGAACTGCCCTGATACGGTGATGATGAGACGCTTCTACAGTCCTTTACACGTGGTTGAAATAGACGAATGTCCTAATTGTGGCGGAATTTGGTTAGATACTGGCGAACTGGAAAAGCTGCGAGCGTTGTTTTTAGATGAAAAGGAGCGTGCTCTTCTCAGAGCGAAGTTACTAGAAGAGAGCCGACCGGTAGAGATCAATACACCAGTGACTATGACGCCGAAGATGTATCACCGCGAAGACAAAGGTTAATAAGTTATTTGATATTGCGCGCTACTTAGGTCAGTTTTGGTAACTGATTAACATATACGTCGATTAGTCGCACGCTAGGTCTAGACACTGCAAGCCGTAGTATTTTATCGCGCTAGAGACTAATCCTAGGCGCTTTTCGGTGGCCAATCGCTCTTCAAAATCAGCGACCACTTGCGGGCAGGCCTCAGCATATGAATGGGTGAAGGCATTGTGAATCTCTTCGCTTTGAATAATAACAGCTGGGCGGATTTCATGCTCAATGCTATTGGCTTCGATGTACTCATTACCAACTAGATACCCAGTTACAAAATAATCGATGCGCCCCAACAATAGCATCTGAAAGTTTTCAGATAGGCCATGGATATGCTGCATATTTGGCTGACTATTAATAAAGGCATCGATTTCTTCGCCGTGAGAGTCGCCCGCATTAATACTGCCAAACTTGCCTGCTAATTCTTCCATCTGATCGACTTCTAGCATTTCCGCGGCGCGTACATAGAAAGCGACTGGGTTTGCGGCAAAAGATTCTTGAGTGAAATGCATGTACTGTTGGCGTTCTGTGTTTTTCTTCAGGGCTGGAATAAAGTCAATTTTTTCTAGCTCCGCATTTTTCAATACGCGTTTCCAGGGCCCAACATATTCAACGTTTACTTCCATACCCAAGCGTTTAAAAATACCTTTGCTAATGTCAATTGATGCTCCGGTCAACGAGTCGTTGTCTCGCCAATGGAAAGGGGGATAATTTGGATGCGCTGAGATCGTAATACTGCGGCATTGCTCATTCGCAAAACTGGGAAGGGATGCAATAATAATTAATAAAAGTACAAGTAGTCTTTCCATGAACACTCTGTAGGTTATGGCATAAATTGCCAGTTTTATGTCAGTTAAATTTCTGGTATCACTGATTAAACTATAGTTTAACATTAGACTACATCAAGTAATTGAGCCGAATGAACAACTTGCGATGAAGTGGATTTTTCGCTCTTCTAGTTTTCATCGACTTCAGGTCTACATAGTTAATTTAAACAATGGGCACTGTACGAATTGCTGGCAGTTTAGAATCGATAAGTTGTATGCCTACGTAAGTAAAAAAATCGAGTAATTAATGATGAAGTTGTTTGTTTTTGTGCTATTAAGTAGTTTGCTCACCGCATGTTCTAAGCCCTTTCATCACCCAGAGAAATTGTGGTTTGGGACTTTGCAACAGGGCTCGCCAATATTGTTATCTGAGCACGTTGATGGCGACTGGAACTCTGTATGTGTATTTGCCCCTTATGCTGATAATAATCAGGCGCGACAAAAGCTGGGCTTTGAATGGCCATTGGAGGATTTGACCACCGTGTGGGTATTAGACAACGTAAGCTTGTTGGTATTTGTTGATAACAATACGGTGATTGATTATTTGGAAGTGCGCCGCGAACACATTGACTTTGTGCCTCGGGCCGGAGAGTGCTATGTGCGCGCAAAATCCGATTTTTACTATGACAATGGTATAGCAGTACAAGGATAATCATCAATTAGGACGTATAAAAACATGATCACAATTGAGAAAGATTCGAAAGCGGAAGAAATTTTTATTCATGCCGCACCGGAAGATTTACGCGAATTTGCAAAGCGCTTATGGGCGATTTCTGAAAAAGGCGAGAGTAAGGGCAAGCACAAAGAGCAGCTGACTGCCAAGAACAGTGTGGACGCAGAGTTATCAACCAAACTACAGGGTGAACCTCGCAAGCACAGCGTGATTAAGAAATTGACTATCAGTTGCAAGGTAGACTAATGAACCAGTCAATAAACAAATATTGTCCGCGTTCTGGGAAGCCAGTTGTGGGCACTTCATTAACAGAATACCGCGGGTTCATTGTTGGATTTTGTAACCCTGGCTGTCGCGATGATTTTGCCGATAACAATCAAAAAAGTCCTAAGGATATCGCTTATTTTGATGCCATAATAAAGGAGCACGAACTTTAGTTCTCTTCGCCAAAAATTATCAGAATAAAAGGACTTGAACATGTACTTTGGCTCTTGCTTGTGCGGCGCAATAAAGATTGAACTAACCGGTAGAATTAGCGATATCATTCACTGTCATTGCTCACTCTGCCGCAAAAATAGTGGCACTGCATATGCGACAAATGGCTTTGTTAATACCAGTGAGTTTACTCTGATTGATCCGGGTAAAAAATTGGCAGCCTATGAATTCAAATCGGGTAAAAATAGACACTTCTGCTCAGTTTGTGCATCACCAATATACAGCTCCAATGCCGAGAACCCAGAAAAGCTAAGGATACGTTTAGGTATCCTCGATTCAGACATTAACGAGCGGCCCATGTCGCACAATTTTGTTACATCAAGAGCGAGCTGGGACGATCTCGATGCAAAGTTACCGCGGTATCAGGCTTTTGAACCCTCGAGAACACCAAATGCTAATAGTTGAGTAACCCTAAATGCCATTTACACCTTATCACATGGGTCCTGGGATATTAATTAAGTCGGTACTACAGGGCGGTTTTAGTTTAATGGTTTTCGGTTGGTCGCAAATTGTGATGGACCTTCAACCCTTATTTGTACTTATTACAGGGGAAGGCCATTTACATGGATTTTCTCATACATACATAGGTGCGACCTTACTTGCCGTGTTTTCAGCTACAACCGGCAAATACCTATCTGAATTAGGGCTCAAAATCTTGAAGTTAGATCTTTCAGCGCCTGTTACCATTTCATGGCGGGTTGCCATTGTAAGCGCAACCGTGGGGTGTTTTAGCCACGTATTCATCGACAGTATTATGCATGCTGATATGGTACCGTTTTACCCATTTAGTGACTCCAATGGGCTGCTGAAATGGGTTTCCACCGCGACGTTGCACAAGCTTTGTTTGTATACCGGGTTAGTTGGGGCTCTAATATTTTTTGGCATTCACGTTTTCAGAAAGGTGCGATGAAAAATGGCAATGTTACTATGAAGCTGGTGTTGCTGCCCGGTATGGATGGCACTGGCAAACTGTTTAGGCCGTTTGTAGATAAACTACCGCCAGAGGTTGAAGCCAATATAATACCACTGCTTCAACAGATTGATATTTCATATGAACAACAAGCCGAATATGTTGCTGAGTCCATCGACGACGCATCAGTTGTTATAGCTGAATCGTACTCAGGTATGGTTGCGCTTAAACTGCTGGAATACTTCCCTGAAAAAGTTGCAAAGATA
>CAXRGW010000074.1:0-21752 GCA_964230255.1 Alteromonas sp. | reverse complement strand
ACAAGGTTTTCCTGACCGATTAACTTTATGTCGCCCTTTTGCAGGTTGTCGATAACGTACAAACGACGTATCAAGAGGAGCATAACGACACAGCTGCACTGTAAACGTTCTTGGAGTGCTTGTTGCTTCAGGATAAAGGGGAAATACACTGCCAGTTATCGTCTTTAGAATGATAGAAGTTCGGTTTCCTGGCTCGGCCAACAGAGTACCACCCGAGCGTCCTTACCGTGCGAAACTAAGGTGTTTTGAAGCCGGCATCGGTGACTATGTTGGGTGTGAATGCGCTGGTAACATCGCCTTATAGAGAGTAATACTACGCCCTTCAAACATCATGGAAGCATGCAGAAGAAAATGGTGCGTGTATTCATCTAAATAAGACAGTCTATGTGAATAATGGGCTGAGGAGTTAGAGACGTAAACAGTCGAGTGGTCATGGCATAAATACCGAGTAACTCTCTGTTTAGGTTGCTATTCGACAACAGCCCGTCGGCTCGCTTGATGTTGTGCTTTTCAGCGGTGTCAGAGTGGATACCCCGTCCGATGCCGGTGCCTCATCAAGCATGCTTGAAACACAATCAATCAAGCATCTTCTTCTGCTTGCATGGATATTAGAGGTGACAAGAGATAGGGTTTTACTCAAGATAGTCAGAGCAATTATGGCGTTTCTAGATTGAGTTTTTTGGCGAAAGATCTGAACACCAAATGCCATGGATGTTCCCTAACTTTTTAACTATCTCTTTGATTAAGCCAATTTATTCGTGGGGATACCTCAGACTCTGACCCCTTTAAATTTGTGACCTCTTTAAAGTTGGGATCAACACCAAATCCTGCTGCGGTGGAATCAGATACTCTGCACCTTCAGCTGTGATCACCACCATCTGTTCAACGGATATGGTTTTCGGACTACCGTTGGGTAAAAACCAACTGTGGAATCCATCAAACGCAAAAGTCATGCCTTCAGCCAGTGTTTTTTGCGAAGCAGGGCGCACACTTACTGCTTTTGAGCCTCCCAAGTTTGGGCCAGTATCATGCGCTTCATATCCTACTGGATGCCCAGTACTCCGCATTACTGGGAGCGATCCAGTCGCTTCCATCACTGTGCGTTGTGCAGCATCAACTTCAACGCCTATGACACCCGGACGCATAGCTTGATATGCAGCTTCACGCCCTTGTTTGGCGCTGTTCCATTAATGTAGGAAGTCTTCCGGTACGACAGTCTCATTAGCTGGCAATACATAGGCAAAACGTTGAATATCGGTAACCCAGCGGTCCCATAAGCGAATACCAAAGTCGGTTTGGATGACATCGCCAGCGATTATTACACGATTAGTAGCGTGAGAATGTCCGCGGTCGGTTCCAGAATTTACGTTGGGACTTTGATTTGGCGCCCAAGCATCGGTGACTCCGGCTTGTTGCATTTTCTGTTTTAAGAACGCCGCCACATCTGCATCTGTGGTAATGCCCGGAACTACTTGCTGATAGGCCTCAATTTGCCATGCTGCAGTGAGTTCTGCTGCGTAACACATAATATCGACTTCTTGCGGCAATTTTATCGATAGCCACTCGTATACTAAAGTATCGGAGGATAGCAGTCGAGGCGCATATTTAGGTCCGACAGCAGTGGTAAGCTGACGATACTGAGAAAAACTCAAGCCATCAGCCTGAGCATTACTATCAGAGATATTGATCGCTATCGCGTTAAAGTCGTGCTCGGCTATAAAAGTAGCCGCGGTGTCAATCGCAGAGCCAGCACGAGGTATAGATTCCACCTGGTCGAGCAAGCCTAATTCTGCCAGCGCAGTAGATTCTCCAGATGGTGAAAATGCGATAGAGCGAAACTGCTGTTGCTCAAAGTAAAACATAAAGACAGCTGTTTGCCCGGCGTTTTCACACCCGATATGATCGGCTAAAGGATCGTTATTGTTCTCGCGACACACGATTAACCATGCATCAACTTCAGCCCTTTGCATCGCACTGGGAAGGAGCTCTGCAATTCGTTGCTTGCGAATTTCCGGCCAAGGCGAGGGGCCTTTGAAGTCATAGGTAGCAGCATTCAAGCTGCCCTGAAAACCGCCACATAAAATGGCTAAACTCACTAATGTTGCTGGTTTTAACATAAGTATCCTCAGCTTAGTTAAAAACGATGGCTGCCATATCGTTGATCTTACTGGGCTCTAGCCAGCGAGTAACAAGCATTAAATCGTTCTGTTGATCGACAACGATGAAGTTACCGCCAAATCCTGCGGCATAAAACAAGTCTTCGTTATCAACATCTTGCCATTTACGAGGCCCTTGATTGACCCACCACATAAGGCCATAGCTGGCATGTGCTGCAGAAGGTGTGGTCGCGGTTTTAATCCAATCGGGCGAAATGATTTGCTCCGATTGCCATCTGCCGTTACGTGTAAAGAGAAGGCCAAAGCGGGCTTGATCTAAGGTTGACACAAACGCTCCAGCACCAGAATGACCACCACCAGTAACGCTATTCATCTTAATACCATCAACATTGACCCACGCGTCGTTATAACCAAACCAACGCCAAGTAGGTGATGCGCCAATTGGGTCCATTATGTGTTGCTTGAGGACTTGCGGTAAGGGCTGACGGAATACCTGTAACAACGAATAAGCCAATACGTTTACGCGAACATCGTTGTATTCCATTACCGTACCCGGCTCTCGCAATTCGCGGAACTGCCAATCGTCTAAATCACCTTCACGCGGCGGACGGTCAGCCCAATCTTTAATTCCAAACAGTTCACCTTGCCAATCAGAGGTTTGTTCGAGTAAATGACGCCAGGTAATTTTGCTATTGTGACGGCCAGCAAAGGTACCATCCCATACAAATTGAGCTACAGGTTCGTCGATATCGTTAATCAGATTTTCTGCTAGAGCCACGCCGCCAAGGGTTGAGAGATAACTTTTGGTAACGCTAAAGGTCATATCCACACGATCCAGATCACCCCATTCGGCAATGATGTAACCATTCTTTATGATCATTCCTGCAGGGCCACCGCGCTTTTTGGTGGGGCCTTTAATTTCGTGAAAGGGCTCGTGGCTAAACCCCTTTAATATCGCAACACGCAAATCACTGTCACCGGAATATTCACTGGCCAACGCGTAATCAATGGCGCGTTGAGCTTTATCAGTAGAATAGTCTTGTGATTCAGGTGACATTCTTTGCCATTCGGATGGTGCAGGGAAGTAGTCTTGCGAGTCTTGTGCTGTGACAACAAGTGGAGCTGCGATAAATAGCGAAACGATTGCAACGAGTGACTTCATAACGGACCTATTGATTTAACGAGAGTGCTACTTACGGGTTAAACCCAACAAAAGTATAAATACACTATCACTCCGTTAATGACTAATCACGTATTGGACTGACTAATATACAAGTAGCCGCTGCTTTAATTGTTCTAACCGCGGGCTAACATCACCGGCTAATTGGGCGCGGTCTATATAATAAAGGGCTTCCGTGGCGCGATTTTGACTGACCAAAAGATCCGCCACTTGGCCATTTATGATGGGATCATGAGGGAGCGCGTCAGCCAATATCTGCAGTGTTTTGGCGTACATATCGGCATTATTAGTCGCTTTAAAACGCTCGGCAGAGCGGCGCATCATTGTTAACCAGTCAATTTCTTTGGCGAAGAACTGTCTACCCAACTGTTGTTGCCAATCTTGAGGTGCGGGCAAGCGCACTGGTTTAGGTTCATCGGTAAACGGATAGTCTGACATTAAAGTTAATATGCTAGCAAAACCGTAATATTCTTCCGCAGGTAAGACTAGACGGCGTGTCCATGCAGTATTGGGATCAACATCAACCCAAGGAGTGAAAAGCTGGCTTTTGCGCAAAGCATCATAAAACGCGTTAGCAATGACAAAATAGCCGGGTACATTGGGGTGCAGGTGTTCTAGCATTAAATTGTGTCCCGTTATACCGGCAGGACTGCGCTTGGCAAACTCGGTCTCACTATTAACCAGATATACACCAGAGTGTTTTGCGAGCTTTTTGATAATGTTATTAATTTCAGACGGCGCTCTAAATCGCAGTAGGTCGTATTCTTTGGCCAGAGTGAAATGACGTTTAGCAATCAGTTCCGAATCTAGATCCAGTGCTTTTTGCGCTAGCGCATAGTGCAGTTCAGCACTATCGTTGGTTTGCCATGCGTTAGACAAGGCGGTAATGCTGCTTGCAGATGCTTTTAGCAAGGCGTTGGCAAAGTCATCAGGAACACCTTTACTCTCAAACGGCGCTTGGTGCTGAAGATTACTGGCTACCGTAGAGATAAATACCGGAATTCCGGCAGCTTTATAACGCGCGATTAAGCTCGACATATTGCGTTCAAATTGCTTAATCCCGGCATTAAATCGCGTTGAATTGCGCTCGATTTCTTTGTGTCGAGCAACTTGCGACATCACCGTACGACGATTTTCATTCAACGTGCTTGAATCACTTGAAGTGCCGAAACTCGTTACCAAAGCTTGAATGGCTTGATAGATGGCGAAATCATCAAGCCACAAAACTGCGCGCGTCATCATATAGTTTGAGGCGACAGAGTAGTTAGATCCCACACCCATTATGCCTAAAAACTCATTGTGGCCAGCGTATATCAATACTGCATCTGGTTGTTGGGCAACCACTTCGTCAGCAAGATCAAGTAAAGTAAACGAATTGACCGCAGATAATGCTGTGTTAATGACTTCAACGCGATGTTCGGGGAGCGTGGGTTTTAAACGGCTATCGAGCATTGCCGCTAATGAGGTACCTAAGCCGTACGGATAGCCTGCCGCTGTTGAACCTCCTTGCACAACTAGTCGCATACCGTTAGCTGGTTTGTCAGCAAGAAAGAAGTTGGCTTCAAGTGATACACGCGGTGCACTGGCGCTCTCGTTGAAATAGCGACTAATGATGTCAGGCCTAGGTAACATATAGCCTGGATGTGTAGGGTTTTGAATAAAGAGCGGTGGATGTCCGCCAAACCCAGCAAGACGTAGCGCAAATTCAAGCAACAGAATGAACAATAGGGGTACAAGGACCAGTATAAGTCTAAATAGCCAAAGCTTTCGGGACGTAGTTTTCATCTAATTACTCTTATTTGACTAACTGCATGTAACGCTGTGCTTGTTGGTTATTAGGCTCGAATGTTAATACAGTATTTAACTGCTCGATTGCACGATCGCGTTGGCCTGAGAGGTAATAAATTTGTGCGCGATGTAACCGGTAGGCTGCGTCTCTAGGCTCTAAATCAGTTGCCTTACGCGCATAGTATTGCGCCAAAGACAACTGGTTGGTTTGACGATACAACTGTGCCGCAACATTGGCGGCTTGATGATTAGTCTGTAATGCATCGTATAGCAATGCCGCGACATTGGCGGCCAGATCTGGGCGCTGTAGTTGCTGAAACAGGGTTAATAGTTGTTGTTGCTGACTTAACCAATCTTCACCGTTAAAGCGCGCTTGTGCGAATTGTTGTGCCTGGTTTTCGGGTGTACCAAGTACAAATGCTTGAGGTGACTTTTGAAACGGATAATCAGCCGTAAGCTGCCCAACTTTGTAGGCCGCTAGGTAATGATCGACATCGTTTAGGGGCACTTGTTGCCAGAGTTGGTCTACGTCCGTGATAACCTTGGTAAGTACACCTTGTTGCTGCAGTGCCATCAAAAATCCATAAGCCATTAAAAAATAGCCGCGGGCGGTAGGGTGTAAATGCTCGAGCATATGCTCGCTACCAATAATTCCATCTTGGCTATCATTGCGAAAAGACTGTTCAAAATCGACTAATGTTGCCCCGTGTTCTTCGCTGAGTTTAGCGATAATAGGATTAAAGTGACTCGGTGCTCGAAAACGCAATAGATCTAGATCTCGTGCAAGGCTAAATGCAGCCTTTGCCTCATCAGGTTGACCTGCTGCTAAAAGCGCGGTGCCGCGGTTAAAATGATAGTCTGCTGATCGCTCCTGATCTTTGCTGGTTGGCTCACTTTCAAATGGCGGTTGGTGTTTTTCATTGGCGACCAAATTACCGATGATAACCGGGATGTTGTATTCGCCAAATGTAGCTAGAACGGCACGAAGGTTTGATTCGAATTGGCCTAATCCAGCGTTAAATAAATCGGAATCTAAGGCAATGTTTCGTTCTTTCGCGACGGTTGCCATTACCGTTCTACCATCCTTTGTTGCATCAATTTCAGGCGCTGAAATCAATAGCGATTGCAGCAGTTGTACGAGGCGAAAATCACGGGTTTTGAGGTAAATAAGGTTGGCAAGGTGACCGCCAGTACCGGCAAAAACACTGCCAACGCCCATTATGCCTAAAAATTCATTGTGCCCGGCGTAAACAAGCACCGCATCTGGGTTTAAGGCCACAATATCATCAGTAAAATCGCGTAACGCGTAACTATTTATGCTGGCCATTGCAACGGAAATAACTTCAATATCCTGTTCTGGATAGAGATTTTTCAATTGATGCTGTAAAAGTCCGCTTGGCGCGCCAAATCGACCATAAGGAAAGCCTGCAGCTGATGAGCCGCCCATTAAAATTATTCGTTTGGTGCTGGGCGTTTTTTCACGCTTAAACAAAAATGTGTCTGGTGCGACTTTCGGTGCCAACTCAGGATGGTGGAAATAGCGATGAACAATTTTGGGGTTGGGCTGGATAAACGCAGAATTAACTTCGCTAGTAACAAATAAGGGGATGTCTTTGCCAAAGTCCGCGATCCGCAAAACACCTTCGATTAAAACCAAAATGATCACTGGGATCAAAAGCGCGATCAAGTAAAAACTAGGACGGCTTGGGGTCGTCTTCGGCGACACGTTTTGCTCTCGTTTGGTCGTTATTTGCGTTAGAGTAATCGGGTCAGGATTGAATAACAACACTTGTTAGTACATCATGATCGTTTCTTAAGGCGCATAAAACTATAATTAAAATGACGTATATTTTAGGGATCTCCGCTTACTATCACGACAGTGCCGCTTGTGTTGTGGTGGATGGCGAAATTGTTGCCGCGGCGCAAGAAGAGCGCTTTACTCGGTTAAAGCATGACCCGCGCTTTCCTAAAGCAGCCATTGAATATTGTCTACGTGAAGCGAATGTAAAATTAACCGACCTCGACGCAATTGTATTTTATGACAAGCCGTTATTAAAATTTGAACGTTTGCTAGAAACCTACCTTGCCAATGCACCCAAAGGCTTTTTGAGTTTTGCGCGTTCGATGCCGATTTGGCTAAAAGAAAAACTTTACCTAAAGAGCGTTCTGCGCCGTGAACTTCGGGCGATAGCGGCGAATCAATCTCCCGAGATCGAAAAGCCGAAAAAAATCGCGCTACCTCTATTGCTCTTTACCGAGCATCACCAAAGTCATGCAGCTTCAGCATTCTTTCCAAGTCCATACGAGGATGCAGCAGTCGTCTGTCTAGATGGTGTAGGAGAGTGGGCGACAAGTAGTATTTGGCATGGCCAAGGTGCTGAGTTGACAGCGCTAAGCGATATCCACTTTCCGCATTCCTTAGGGTTGTTGTATTCAGCGTTCACCTATTATTGTGGTTTTCGTGTAAACGCTGGTGAATACAAATTGATGGGGTTGGCGCCATACGGTGAACCGCGTTATGTCGATTTGATATTTCAGCATTTGATTGATGTAAAACCGGACGGCAGCTTTCGTTTGAATATGCGCTATTTCGATTACGCCGTTGGCAGTGTTATGACTAACAAACGATTTGCCGATTTGTTTGGCGGGCCTGCACTGCCGGCGGATGAAACTCCTGAGCAGCGGCACTTTGATTTAGCGCGCTCCATTCAAGTGGTAACCGAAGAAATCGTGGTTAAGATAGCCAAGTATGCAAAACAATTAACCGGCAGTAACAACTTATGCCTTGCCGGTGGAGTCGCATTAAATTGTGTGGCGAACGCGCAGGTTCTCGCCCAAGCGGGATTTGATAATCTCTGGATCCAACCTGCTTCGGGTGACGCAGGCGGCGCGTTAGGTGCGGCCTTGCAAGCATGGTATAGCTATTTTGAAAACACCCGTGAGCACTGTGTTGATCAAATGCAAGGGGCGTATCTTGGGCCAAAGTTTGATGACGAAGATGTTCTGCACGCTATCGAGACTAAGCAAGTTGTAGCCCGGCGCATTGATGAAGATGAATTGCTTGCAGAAGTTGCTGATTGGCTAACCAAAGACAATGTTGTGGGATGGTTTCAAGATCGTATGGAATTTGGTCCAAGAGCGCTGGGTAATCGCACTATATTAGGCGATGCCCGCAGCGCGAGTATGCAGCGCAAAATGAATATTGCGATAAAGCAACGCGAATCTTTTCGGCCTTTTGCGCCCATTGTGAAACTCGATAAGGTGAGTGAATATTTCGAATTTACTGGCCCAAGCCCTTACATGTTGCTAACCGCTGATATTAATCCGGCGCTAAAGTGTGATACCAATGATGATGCTAAGGGGCTTGAACGGGTAAATCAAATACGTTCGTCATTGCCGGCGATCACCCATATTGATTATTCCGCTCGACTACAAACCATTGCACAAAAAAACAATCCCAAACTCTACGCATTGCTTGATACATTTGAGAAACTAACCCAAGTGCCGGTATTAATTAATACCTCATTTAATGTGCGTGGCGAACCGCCAGTATGTTCACCCGAAGATGCGATCAGATGCTTTTTAGCGACTGATATGGATTATTTGGTAATGGGACAATGGGTGTTGGATAAGCGCGAGCAAAGCGACAGTGCCATTGCGCTGGCTAAATCAGTAACGTTTGAGAAGGATTGACCGTTGTTGAGCAAATTTAAAGCTATAATGTTGCCGATGGCTGATCCCAGTGATTCAAAAGCGCTGCATCAATTTGCGGTTCAAATGAGCGTTGCTTTTCCTTTGTTTTTCGCGCTCTTGTTACCGTGGATATTCGATGACCCGATGCCTTATTGGCCCTTTATTGTCAGTGCAGCTCTGTTGACCGGTGGTTTTGTTATTCCGCGAATACTATATCCCATGTATGTTGTCTGGATGACTATTGCCAGTGTTTTAGGTTGGTTAAACACCCAACTGATTTTAGCCTTGGCGTTTTTCGTTTTAATTTTACCACTGGGTTTGGTGCTGAGGTTATTTAACAAGCTTGGCTATTCAAGCAAAATCGATAAGAATGTATCTAGTTATTGGATTACGCGCCATAAACCACCGCGCAAAGAGAATTTGAAGGAGCCATTTTAAATGGTTGAGTTTTTACAAGATCTATGGGCATTTTTAAGAGTTCGCAAAAAAATGTGGCTACTGCCGATTGTAATCATTTTGGCGTTACTTGGCGGTATTGTGATCGCCACGCAACAGTCTTCATTAGCTGCGTTTATTTACACTTTATTCTAATTGCTCGAATACTTAGGCCCCCCTGTGGTGGGCCTGTTTTTTATCAATTAACAAATGAATATGTGTTACATACGTATGCACATTGAGTTAACAATTCATTAACGGTTATCCTTGCGACACTAAATTTGCCCAAGGAACCGCAATGCGTTTATTCAGCTCTGATTCTTCATCATTGCAATCATTCACAGCGCTCGCTGGCATCGCTACACTATCACTAGGATTAGGCATAGCCTGTGCGCCGGCTACATCACCGGAAGCGACTCAGCCTAGCGAGGAAGAAACCATGCAGACTGCAAGTCTAAATGCACAAGGTAAACCTGTAGTTTATCAGGTTTTCACTCGTTTATTCGGCAATACCAATGATACCAATATGCCCTGGGGCACGATTGATAGCAATGGTATCGGTAAGTTCAGCAATTTTGACAGTGCAGCATTTGAAGGTATCAAAACGCTTGGTACTACACATGTGTGGTATACCGGTGTTCCGCATCATGCCGTTATCAATGATTACACGGCTTATGGCATTTCGCTTGACGATCCAGACGTGGTTAAAGGGCGCGCGGGTTCGCCTTATGCGGTTAAAGACTATTACAACGTCAATCCGGATTTAGCGGTTGATCCGGCTAATCGCTTAGCCGAGTTTGAAGCACTGATTGCGCGCACCCATGAACACGGCATGAAAGTAATTATCGACATAGTGCCCAATCACGTTGCTCGACGCTATGAATCACTGTCAGCGCCAGAGGGAGTCAGTAATTTTGGTGCCAATGACGATACCAGCGTTGAATATGCCCGTGATAATAATTTTTATTATGTAGTCGGTCAGGACTTTCAAGTCCCTGAATCCCCTAATGGATATTTACCGCTTGGTGGTGAGCCTCACCCATTAGCAGATGGCCAGTTCAGCGAATCTCCAGCGAAGTGGACAGGGAATGGCGCTCGCGCGGCTCAGCCGGATGCTAACGACTGGTACGAAACGGTAAAAGTGAATTACGGTGTGCGACCCGACGGTAGTTATGATTTTCCGACCTTATCAGCAGAGTATACAGAGCTGGGTTACGAACAGCATTATGCATTTTGGCAAGACAAAGATTTGCCTGATAGCTGGTATAAATTTCACGATATCGTGCACTATTGGTTAGATAAAGGCGTTGATGGTTTCCGTTACGACATGGCAGAAATGGTACCGGTTGAGTTTTGGTCGTTCTTAAATAGTTCTATCAAGATGAAAAATCCGGATGCATTCTTGCTTGCTGAGGTTTACCAGCCGCATTTGTATCGCGATTATTTACACCTTGGCAAAATGGACTACCTGTACGACAAGGTCGAGTTTTATGACACGCTTAAAGCGGTTATCCAAGGTCATGGCGATACCGCCGATCTGGTTGAGATCCAAGCACGATTAGCTGATATCGAACAGCACATGCTGCACTTTCTCGAAAATCACGACGAGCAGCGTATCGCAAGTCCTGACTTTGCAGGTAGCGCCGAAAAAGGTAAACCCATGCTTGTGGCTTCGGCATTGATAAGTCGTTCACCTACTATGTTGTACTTTGGCCAAGATGTTGGTGAAGACGGCAGCGAAGAAACTGGTTTCGGCGACCCGACGCGTACCACTATTTTCGATTACGCCGGTGTGCCTGCCCACCAGCGATGGATGAATGGAGGTAAGTTCGATGGTGGCCAGTTAACTACAGAAGAACAAGCATTGCGCGAGTTTTATATTAAAGTGATGAGCTTATCTGCCAATCATCCAGCAATGCAAGGTGAGTACCGCAGTCTACATGCCGAAAATATTAAGCCTGGCTCCGTTTACGATAATAAGACATTGGCATTTGCGCGCTGGAGTAGTGAGCAAGCGCTTATAGTTGTTAGCCAGTTTAGCGGAGAAGCTAAAGCATTTGATTTACAAATTGCTGCAGAGCTTGTTGCGCAATGGCAATTGGCCGCGGGTGAACATGAAATAGTTGAGCATTTAAGTGAAACATCAGCTGTATTGGTAGTTAATCCTGATGGCACTGCACAGATAGCGACGCAATTAGCGCCTTTGGGTTCAGCGATTTACGCAATCAAGTAATGGCCGACCAACGATTTCGAGGATTTGTGTAGATGAAAGTATCAATAACAGCAAAGACAACTACCCATGTAATGGTAAGAGACTTCGAGCGGCTCACGTTAGTCTTTACTTTGTTGCTATGGAGCGCTCTGGTAAACGCTGCCGAAGTAACACGTGTAGAGCACGATGTCGGTTTGCTCACTTTGCACACTGACGAGGGGAAGGTTGACATTCAAGCCTTAACTAGCCGTTCAGTTAGCGTGTGGTATCAGCCTGACGGCGTTAAGCAGTTACCGTCATTTGCTGTTGACCCAAACCTTGCACTGGATGTGCAGGGTAAATTAGTCGACTCAGACAATGGCTGGCAGTTTGAACTGCCGGGGCTAACGGTCGATATCCAAGCTAACCCACTTAAACTCAGTTACTGGCGGAACGGCGAAGAGTTGTTAAGCGAAGAAGTAGGGCTGTTTCATCAAGAGACTATCCGAGGCTTCCGTTTTGGTCTCGATGAAGGCGAACAGGTTATGGGGGGGGGGCAACGCGTTTTAGGTATGGACCGCCGTGGTCATCGATTGCCGCTATACAATCGCGCCCATTATGGCTACACCACAGAATCTTCGCAGATGTATTACAGCTTACCGGCAGTCATGTCATCCCAGCGTTATGCGATTATTTTTGACAATAGCGCGCGTGGTTTTCTCGACATCGGTCATACCGAAAGTGATGTATTGCAATTTGAAGCTGTCGGTGGCCGAACAGCTTATATCGTTGTAGCCGGTGAAGGCTTTGGTGACTTAGTCAGCCACACCGTAACAGCAACAGGTAAACAGCCATTACCACCGCGCTGGGCACTTGGTAACTTTGCCTCGCGTTTTGGTTATCGCACTGAACAAGAAACCCGCGACACCATTGATGCGTTTATCGATCAAGATATTCCAGTAGATGCGGTAGTGCTCGATTTGTACTGGTTCGGATCTGATATTAAAGGCCATATGGGGAATTTAAATTGGGACCGGGATGCTTGGCCTGAACCAGAAAAGATGATTGCTGACTTGCGTGATAAAGGCGTGAAAACAGTCGTTATCACTGAACCTTTTATTCTGACGTCTTCGTCCCAGTGGCAAAGTGCGGTAGCCAACAACGCGTTGGCAATCAATTTTGCCGGTGAACCACGCCGTTTCGATTTTTACTTTGGCAATACTGGGCTAGTTGATGTGTTTGCACCACAAGCGCAGGATTGGTTTTGGCAGTATTACGAAAAGTTAGCAGAGCAGGGTGTTGCTGGATGGTGGGGCGATCTGGGTGAGCCTGAAGTACATCCAGGTGATAGTCTACATCGCATAAATGGTGAAACCGTTACCGGTGACGAGGTTCACAACGCCTATGGCCATCAATGGGCTAAAATGGTTTATGAGCGTCAGTTAGCTTTGGCACCAGAGAAACGACCTTTTGTGATGATGCGTGCCGGTTTCGCAGGCACTCAGCGTTACGGTATGATCCCCTGGACAGGTGATGTGAGCCGTGAGTGGGGCGGGTTAAAGCCCCAAGTTGAATTAGCACTGCAAATGAGTTTATTTGGCTTAGCCTATACACACTCTGATTTAGGTGGCTTTGCTGGTGGCGAAAGCTTTGATCCTGAGTTATATACCCGATGGTTGCAATTTGGCACATTCTCGCCGGTTTTCCGTCCACACGCTCAAGAGCATATTGCACCAGAGCCAGTGTTTCACGCTGATCCGGTCAAAAGTACAGCGCGCGATTACATTCAAATACGCTATCGATTGATGCCCTATATTTACTCATTGGCGTATGAAAACAGTATGACTGGTATGCCGTTTATGCGTCCGCTATTTATGCATCACAGTGATGCGTCGTTGGCCAACACTGATAGCTATTTATTTGGTGAATCATTTTTGGTTACGCCAATCACCGAAGCTGGTCAGGTCGAGGCTAGCGTTGAATTGCCCAGCGGTACTTGGTTTAACTTTTGGACTAATCAAAAGGTAGATGGTGGCAAAATAGTGACCATCAACGCGCCATTAGAGCAGTTGCCAGTGCTGGTAAAAGCGGGTTCTTTTGTACCAATGGTTAATGCAGTGATGTCACTGAGTAACTATTCTACTGAGTCACTGGAGATCCACTATTATGCCGATGCAAGTGTCGCAAACTCGCAATTCACTATGTATGACGATGACGGCGAAAGTGCTGCTTCATTGGCAAACGGTCAATTTGAAGCATTAAATTTCAATGCTCGACACAATGACACATTGCAGTTGAGTGTGAATAGCGAGGGTGATTTTGCTGGTCGACCGCAATTGCGTGATGTCAAATGGCATATTCACGGTCTCACACAAAAACCGAAGTCGGTGACTGTTGGTGATGCTAGTTACACGCTTTCAGCATCAGATAAAGTAACGTGGGATGAAACCAATCAAATGCTGACTGTTCAGACCGTATTAAATGATCAATTGCTGATTAGCGTCGAGTGGTCACTAAAGACATTCACCAAACGGGCAATATGCGCCCGTATTGCTTCATTTGGTTGCGTTTCTGACTTTATATTAACTGGTCTAGAAAAGCGATGATAGCCCGCTAATAAACAATACCAAGATATCGCTGGATAATACTGGGCGATATTCTGCCGATTGATCTCAGCGGTTAAATCACCACCGTTGCGCCACACATTAAGTACTTGCTCAAGCGATGCTGAGCGTATTTGGTTGTTCTTGTTAGCACGCCAATATTCTGAGTCTTCACGATTGGCCACTTGATAATGACAAACGATATAGTCGCGAATGCCATCAATCCGATCATTAATCACTTGGTTAAACTGTGCCCGGTGTTTACTGGAGTAATTACCAGCGGTAAAGGCACTAACAAACTTCTCTATAGTATCCTGTACTATATGCAGAGCAGTTGCTTCAAGCGGTTCGATAAAACCTTGGGCTAAACCTACTGCGACACAATTTCCTACCCAGGTTTCTGCCACTCGTCCAACTTTCATTTTTAAGTGCCTGGCTTCTACATCACTATCAAGCATGTCTAGATGACGGCGTAACTCGGTTTCGGCTTGGTCGGCTGTACAGAAATCTTGGCTGAATACATAACCATTGCCGACGCGATTACGCAGCGGAATGTGCCAAGCCCATCCGCACTGTAAAGCGGTTGCTTGTGTTTGCGCCAATGGAGCTTTTTCAGCACGTGTGGGTAATGCGACAGCAGCGTTGTTAAACAGATTCTCCCCGAAAGAAACAAACGGGGTTTTAAGGTGAGTTTGGCTAAGTAAACCGCGAAAACCGGTACAGTCAAAAAAGTAATCAGCGCTGAGGCGTTGCCCGTCTCTCAGTTGGATTGCTGCAATTCTGTTTTGATTGAGGCTTTCAACGTCTGAAACAGTACCCTGAATATACTCTACACCCCCTTTAACCGCCTGATCCCGAATAAATTGCCCGAGTAGGTGTGAGTCAAAATGATAGGCATAATTAAGTCGCAGTGCCGGGTTGCCGGGCTTGATCAACGGACCTTTGCCTGAATCACTAAGCTGCGCTGTCAGAAAATAGCTGTCTGGATCACAATGCGCATTCTGACCTTGTTGTCTGCGGTGACAATTCAGTATGAATTCACCTGCGGTTTGTCTATCAGTCGGGGATGGGAAAGGGTGAAAGTAGCTGTTCTTGGTAAAACCATGAGTCCATTGATTGAATCGAATCCCATTCTTGAATGTGGCATTACAAGCCTTCATCCAAGTCGCTTCGTCTATACCTAATGTTGCGAAAAAAGTGCGTAGTTGCGGTGTGGATCCCTCACCTACACCAATAATGCCGATGTCTGGTGATTCGACCAAACACACGCTGAATAGTTGCTTGTCTAAGTGGTGATTAAGCAGAGCGGCTGTCATCCAACCGGCAGTACCGCCGCCCAATACCAAGAGTTTTTGTTTCACCCGCAAGGTAGATTCTCAAGCTAATTTATAGCCTTAGTGTGCTACGAATTGAGAAGCCTGACAAGTCAGCCAACTGTCTGGTAGACCAATGAATTTGGGTGAATACGTATGCAGGTGAATAGTATTTTAAAGACCAAGCCGATAAACTGCATGTTAACGTGATGTTAACTGTAAACACGCTGTTTTATCTGATTAAACTCAGCAAGTGAGTTAACTGGCAAGATAAAAATAAAGGAACTCTGGGATTTATGAGTCATGTTAAACAACCACAATTAAGCTTCTGGCAGATTTGGAATGTCAGTTTTGGCTTTCTTGGTGTGCAGTTCGGCTTTGCCCTGCAAAACGCCAATGTCAGCCGTATTCTCACCGACCTAGGTGCTGACCTTCATTCACTGAGTTACTTTTGGCTCGTTGCACCGATTATGGGGTTGATTGTTCAGCCTATTGTGGGCGCAGCATCTGACTCAACTTGGAATCGTTTAGGTCGCCGCCGCCCATATATTCTAGCGGGGGCGATTGCTGCTGCGGTTGGTATGTTTTTAATGCCAAATGCATCTTTATTTGTGGCATTTATGGCACCAATGATATTCGGTGCGATTATGTTAGCGCTCATGGACGCGTCTTTTAATGTGTGCTTTCAACCTTTTAGAGCGCTGGTATCAGACATGGTCCCAGAAGAGCAGCGCAATAGTGGATACTCCATTCAGTCATTATTGATTAATATTGGTGCCGTAGTTGGTTCTATATTACCGTTCTTGTTAACTAATATTGTCGGTTTAGATAACACCGCTGACGATGGCAAAGTTGCACCTTCAGTCATTTGGGCGTTTTATATTGGCGCAACAGTTTTACTGGGATCTGTGCTTTGGACCGTATTGCGCATTAAAGAGTATGCTCCAAGCGACTACTACGCTTTCAAGGGTATGGATGCCGAAGAAGTTAAGAAGCAAAGAGCGGTAAAAAAATCTTTCGGTGAAAAGTTCGCTGAATTCTGGGGCTTAGTAAAGACTATGCCGGATACCATGAGGCAGCTAGCTGTCGTTCAATTCTTTGCATGGTTTGCGTTCTTTGCGATGTGGGTTTACACCACACCCGCGGTAACTCAACATATTTGGGGCTTGGATACAAAATGGTGGGATCCGGATTACCTAGCGACCTTAGATGCAGTACCTGAGTTTGTTAAGGTAGCGAAGGGCACTGCTGGCGATTGGGTTGGCTTGATGTTCGCTGCGTACTCCCTTTTTGGTGCGATTTTTTCAGTGTTTTTAGCGCGACTGGCCAATAAACTTGGGCGTAAATTAGTGTTCGGTGCTTCATTGGCGCTAGGTGGTATCAGCTACGTAAGCTTTTTGTTCTTCCAAGATCTAACACCGGTCTACGTAGATTTGTTATTTACGCAAATAGAAATTCCAGTGGGCGCATTGAATTTATTGATACCAATGATTGGTGTTGGTATCGCATGGGCGGCAGTTTTAGCAATGCCTTATGCAATATTAGCTGGCAAATTACCCGCTGATAAGACAGGTGTTTACATGGGAATATTCAATTTCACCATTGCGGGGCCTCAAATTGTCTCGGGGTTACTTGGCGGGAACATTGTAAAATACGTTTTCAATGACCAAGCTAAATACATGATTGTTCTAGCTGGTGTATGTATGTTTATAGCGGCGTTGTCGGTTTATTTCGTACAAGACAATCAAGAACAATAGTTAGCGTTAATTGAAAACAAAAAAGCCAGCAAATATTGGCTTGTTTTGTAATTTATTTTTGACTGGATTGCCTAATGATTAACTCCGCCGGCATCAGATAATCGTTAACTTCTTCGTTGTTAATCAACTTCAGCAAATTACTCACCAATAATTCACCGGCTTTTTTAGTGTTTTGCTGCACGGTAGTAAGGGTAGGGGTGGTAAAGGCCGAGATGGGAATATTGTCGTAACCAACGACTAAGATATCTTGAGGTATATGCAAGCCGTGTTTCTTTAAACACTTCATGGCACCAACAGCGATTAAATCACTCGCACACACAATTGCATCTGGCCGCTGGCCAGAGTCTAATACCTTCTGCGTGGCATCAAATCCGGCTTCTTCTGTCGATACTGCATTGTATTGCACTGCTGTCTCGGGGAGCAAGCCAGTGCTAGCTAGTGTATCGACATGCCCTTGGAAGCGCGCCATAAACTCTGGCGCACGTTGTCCGGCAGTGCCGATAAACGCAAATGTCTTGGCGCCTTGTTCCACCAAGTGCTGAGTAACAATTTGCCCGCCTTGATGATTATCACAGCCAATGGAAATACCCGGGTATTCGGCGTCGTGAGCACCCCAACGCACAAAGTGAGTACCTTGCTCTTGCAATTGCGTCAATTTGTCGCGGTAGTCGAGATAATCACCATACCCCAACAGAATTAAGCCATCAGCTTTGTTAGTATCTTCGTATTCTGCATGCCAATCGCCGTTCATATTTTGAAAGGAGACGAGCAAATCGTAATTCATATTGGCACAGGCACGAGTAATACTGCCTAACATCGACATAAAAAATGGGTTGATCAACGAATCGTCTGGCGATGGATCTTCAAATAACAGCAGCGCGATAGTTGAACTGCGCTGTTTGCGTAGGTTACTGGCGTTTTTATCCACTTTATAATTCATTTCGCGCGCAATACGCTGTACGCGTTCGCGGGTCTCTTTGTTTACCAGTGGGCTGTCGCTTAATGCCCTGGAAACCGTTGATTGCGATACGCCAGCCATATGGGCGATATCAAATGATGTGGCTTTGTCTTTTACTGCCAAAATAGGTGCCTACACTTCAAAGCTTTGCCAATTTATACATCAGCACGGATCAACTGCGCAATGACTTTGATAGAAATGTTATAATTCGCTGTCGTAAAAAAAGTGCGATGTTATACTGCATCCCTTATTTATATTAGTTGCTTACTTGAGGATTATTTGAATGGCCGAGACTGAACATCGTCCGACCAATTTTGTTCGTCAAATTATTGATAAAGACTTGCAATCTGGACTGCATAATTCGGTTAAAACCCGCTTTCCACCTGAGCCAAATGGCTTTTTACATATCGGCCACGCAAAGTCGATTTGTCTCAATTTCGGGTTGGCGAATGACTACCAGGGAACATGCAACCTGAGATTTGATGATACCAATCCTGAAAAAGAGAACATCGATTACGTTAATGCGATAAAAGCTGACGTAAACTGGTTGGGTTTTGATTGGGATGGCGAAGAGCGCTATTCATCTGATTACTTTGAGCAGTTATATTGCTATGCGTTAGAGCTCATTGATAAAGGATTAGCCTATGTCGATTTTTCTAATCAAGAACAAATGCGGGAAATGCGCGGTACGTTGAAAGAACCGGGTACAAACAGTCCGTATCGCGAAACGCCGATTGCGGGAAATCGCGAATTGTTTGAAGCCATGCGAGCAGGCAAATACCGAGAAGGTGAGTGCTGTCTGCGCGCCAAAATCGATATGACGTCACCGTTTATGTGTATGCGCGACCCCGTGTTGTATCGGATTAAGTTCGCTAATCATCATCAGACGGCTGATGCTTGGTGTATTTATCCTATGTACGATTTTACCCACTGTATTTCGGATGCGTTAGAACACATTACCCATTCATTATGTACGCTCGAATTCCAAGATAATCGCCGCTTGTACGATTGGGTCATTGAAAATATCAGTGCGCCAGCAGTACCGCGTCAGTATGAGTTCTCGCGTTTAAACCTAGAATATACCGTGTTGAGTAAGCGAAAGTTGATTCAACTTGTTGAAGAAAATCATGTTGCTGGTTGGGACGATCCGCGCATGCCAACAGTAGCAGGTTTGAAGCGTCGCGGTTACACCCCTGCGTCAATTCGCGAATTCTGTTTGCGTATTGGCGTAACTAAAATGGATAACCTGGTTGAGATGGGCATGTTGGAAGCCTGTATTCGCGAAGATCTTAATGTCAATGCACCAAGAGCGATGGCTGTTCTTGACCCGATTAAAGTAGTGATTGAAAACTACCCAGAAGGGCAGAGTGAAACATTAGTTGCACCGAACCATCCAAATGATGAGAGTAAAGGCACCCGCGAAATTGAATTCTCTCGTGAGATGTGGATTGAAGCTGAAGATTTCCGTGAGCAAGCCAATAAGAAGTTCAAACGCTTAGTGTTGGGTAAAGAAGTGCGCTTGAGAAATTCATATGTGATCAGAGCCGAGCGTTTTGAACAAGATGAAAACGGTAAAGTTACTACTGTTTACTGTAGCTATGATGCAGACACGCTGGGCAAGGATCCTGCCGATGGCCGCAAAGTCAAAGGCGTTATCCATTGGGTCGATGCAGTAACAGGCGTACCGGCCCAAATCAACTTATACGATCGTTTGTTCAATGTACCTAATCCCGCGGGGGCAGAGGACTTTGTTAGTGCCATTAATCCTAATTCACTAGCGAGGGTTAACGGCATTGTTGAGGCATCAGTTTCTAAAGCTTTTGTTGGTGCTGCTTTCCAGTTTGAACGCACTGGTTATTTCTGCGCCGATCCTGATTCAACGCCTGACCAACTGGTTTTTAATCGCACAGTTGGGTTGCGAGATACTTGGGGTCGAACGGAAGGCGCTTAAGTTTTGCTAATATTGAATATAAAAGCCCTGAATATCAGGGCTTTTTTATTTTGGTTGGCATTCAAACAAATGGCCGCTGTGTTCAATACTGTCGTCAGACATTAAATAACAATAGGTTGGCATAATATCTTCGGGGGTTTTAAGCTGGTTGGCGTCTTCTGCTGGGAAGGCTGAAGCCCTCATGCCCGTGCGCGTACCACCTGGGTTAATACAATTAAAACGAATGCTTTGCGGGTTGTATTCAGCCGCCAATACTTCGGTCATGCCTTCGGTCGCAAATTTCGATACGCTGTATGTACCCCAGAACTTCCGACCTTCGCGGCCAACGGTCGATGTTGTCGTGATCACGGATGCCGAATTAGGTGATTTTTTAAGTGCGGGTAATACGCCTTGTAGCAACATAAATGTGGCGTTCACATTAACCTGCATAATATCTTGCCACTCATCAGTTTTAATTTGCGAGAACGGGCACAGCATACCCAAAATACTTGCATTTAAAACTAATCCGTCAAGGTGGCCAAATTGGTCAATAATGGTATTTCCCATATCCGTGTAATGCTTAGCCGTGGCGCCTTTCAAATCGAGCGGTACGATTGCTGGCTCAGGATAACCCGCGCTAACAATATCATCGTAAACGCTTTCCAGCTTGCTAACCGTTCGTCCCAGTATAATACAAGTCGCACCTAATCGCGCATATGTCATTGCTAGTGTTCGTCCAATACCGTCGCCAGCGCCGGTGATCAAAATAACTTTATTGGTCAGGGCGCCAGGCTGAGCTTCATACTGATTGGCAATGTAAAGAGTGCGGTTAAAAGACTGGGTTTTTAGCATGGTAAATAAACTCACCTGTTACAAAATTAGAGGCTGACAAACAAAAGCAAGCAATGATAAACCAAATTAATAACCGATATGACTAAAATTCATTAAATGTGGAACTTTTGCGATTTTTTTGTTCACAGTGCTTACAAAGTGTTAACAAACCTTTGCATTGTTGCTACAAAGCCAATAATATTAGGAAAACACAACTGGTCTTACTTGTTTAAAAATTGTTCGTATATGTGAACAGTGCCGTGTTCAAGTACGCACAGTCTCTAGTCATGAACAAGAATAACAATAGAATTGTAGGGAGTAGAAATGAGAAAACTATTGATCAGCAGCAGCATTGCTATGGCGTTGGGCTTAGCTGGCTGCGGTGGTGGCGAAACTATCGCCGACATCGAAGCTGAAATACCGTTGGAATCACCTAAGTCACGTATCTTGTATGATCCGGGTGCAGGTATACTAAATGTCCCTAACGACCTTCTTATGTTGCCGGGTGACGATGGATTCTTCGATTTCACGTTGAATATCCCAGTGGCAGATCCAACAGATTTTGGCGATCCTCAAAACGCCTTCAATGTGTTGGATGGTTGGTCTACAAGCCATCCTTTCGTAATTGACGTAGTAACACCTCCAGGTGTTGGTCTTGACGAATCAACCCTTGCTGCAGGTGTTCGCATATTTGAAGCGACTTTGGGCTTAGACCAAAGTGATCCCGATTGTGCACAGATTGCAGTCCCGGGTGCTGGATGTAAGATGGGTGACGAGTTAGTCTTCGGTCAAGACTTCGTACTATCCCTTGCCGATTCAGATACCATCACGGTAGTGCCTTTGCGTCCGCTTAAAGCCGGACAGGGTCATATGTTAGTTATGACCAAAGCGCTTATGGATACAGAAGGTAACGCAGTTGAAGGTTCAACAACGTGGGATTTGGTTAAACAAGACCC
>CAXRGW010000073.1:0-32597 GCA_964230255.1 Alteromonas sp. | reverse complement strand
AATTTGGAGCGGGAAACGAGACTCGAACTCGCGACCCCAACCTTGGCAAGGTTGTGCTCTACCAACTGAGCTATTCCCGCTTAAAGAGGTGTCTTCTTTCAAAGAGGAGCGCATTTTACAAAAAAATTGCTGCAACGCAACCGAATTTTGCAAAAAAAAGCATCTTGATTACATTTTTTAGCTCGAATGCTCAATTTGCCAGCAATTTAAATCGAAAAAACATGCTTACGATAATATTGCAGTTCGGCAATCGACTCACGGATGTCGTCTAACGCTAAATGCACGTTTTTCTTTTTAAACCCAGCTAATAGCTCTGGCTTCCAGCGCACCACTAGCTCTTTGATAGAGCTCACATCTACGCTGCGATAGTGAAAATACTCTTCCAACTCTGGCATATGCTTCACCATAAAGCGTCGGTCTTGGCCGATGGTATTCCCGCATAAGGGCGATTTACCCTTACCCACATGCTGGGCTAAAAATTCGATAGTCTGTTGTGCCGCTTGGGCTTCGTTAACGATGCTGGCTCTGCAACGTGCTGTAAGACCTGTTTTGCCGTGGGTATCAATACACCATGGGTCCATATTGTCGAGCACACTGTCCGGTTGGTGCACGGCGATTACCGGTCCTTCGGCGATAATGTTGAGTTTCGGATCAGTAATTATAGTGGCAATTTCTAGTACCACACATTCTTCCGGATCCAAACCAGTCATCTCCATATCTATCCAGACTAAATTTTGATCATTCATGTGCTTCGATCCCCTCAACCAGATGCGCAATACTTAAAAATAGCGTGGTATATAACCGCTGCAAACGGTAACATGGACACGCTTATGAGCCAATGAATAATGAACGAGTGAAGAAAAAGCGCCACCTTACCCAGCAACAAAAACGTCGTATCAAGGCCAATCGTCAGCGCCGAATTGAACAGCGCGACGAAGCGCAAGAAAATACTAGCACTGATATACAAAATTGGTTGCTGGGAACTGTTATTGGAAGGTTTGGTCAACACGCTGATGTTGAAATTGCCCGCGAGCACGTGTTGCGCTGCCATATTCGCCGTTCTGTTGATTCGATTGTGTGTGGCGATCGTGTGGATGTGAGTACCAAACAAGACAGTGCTGGCGGCATGGAGGGCGTAATTGAGGTCGTTCATGATCGGCAAACGGTATTAGCACGTCCAGACTTTTACGATGGCATAAAGCCCATCGCAGCAAACATTGACCAAATTATTGTCGTTAGTTCGATTCGTCCTGAACTATCTACGCATATCATCGACCGTTACCTAGTTGCTTGCGAAGACACCGGCATCCCAGCCGTAATCGTGATTAACAAAATCGACTTATTAAGCGATGCTGAGCGTCAATGCGTTGAAACTGATTTGCAAGTGTATCGCGACTTGGGTTATCCCGTTGTGTATACCAGCTGTAAAACGGAAACTGGCATGCAGCCGTTGCAAGCGGTATTAAATAATAAGGTCAGCGTGTTTGTCGGTCAGAGCGGCGTAGGTAAATCCAGCATTATAAACGTACTATTACCTGATGCGGATGAACTGACCGGTGCCATTTCAGATACTTCAGGCCTAGGCCAACACACTACCACCACAGCCAAATTACTGCATTTTACTTCTGGTGGTGACTTGATTGATTCACCAGGTGTTCGCGAGTTTGGCCTTTGGCATATTCCGGTGGAGCAAATCACCCGCGGTTTTATCGAGTTTCGAGATTATCTTGGCGGTTGTAAATTTCGTGACTGCAAACATTTAAACGACCCTGGTTGTATTATTCGCCAAGCGGTTGAAGACGGCAAAATCACGCAAGCTCGGTTTGACAGCTATCATCGTATTATTGCCAGTCTTGATGAAAATCGTCCCAACCATGCCGAGACTGCTAGTAAGTCTTGATCGAAGCGCGTAGTTTACCCATATAAAAGGACATTATTCATTCTTCAGGCATATTCCTATGCATGTTGTTCGCGATTTGTGCGCGGCTCTCAAGCAAATCCGTTTCGCAGTGTTGGGTATAATGCTAACTATGCTTTTGGGAGGTCATGGATTAGCCATGGCAAAAACGGTAGTGGTTAGCTTCACTGATGTGAACGAACTCGATAACTGGGTGATTATCAACGATACCGTAATGGGTGGCCGGTCAGCTGCAGTTATGCAGCCACATACAAATGGAGTGCAATTTAGCGGCCTGCTATCACTTGAAAACAACGGCGGATTCGCCTCAATCCGCCGTATCCCAGCAGCGCTGGAGTTGACCAACGAGAAAGCTATTGTACTTGCAGTTCAAGGAGATGGCCGTACCTACCAGTTTAGGCTGCGCACCAATCGGCAACTCGATGGTGTTGCCTATGTTGCCACCTTTATTACTAACCCAAAGCAAACTACTGTTGTGAAATTCACACCTAGAGATTTCACACCACAATGGCGCGGACGAATTGTCCGAAATGCCCAGCCGTTAGTCTTTGAAGATGTTCAACAGCTGGGCTTTATGCTAGCTGATAAAACCCCAGGAGAGTTTGCTTTAACCCTATTGAGTATCGATCAAACAAATTAACCAAATAGGGCATGTTGACACGCGATATACCCAACAATGCTGACTCATAACACTTAAGTTCACTCGCCAGGTAGAAAATGGTGTACAATTCGCGCGGTTTTGTTTTGGAGTTTTTTTCGTGATCAATTGGCTAAAAGTGAATTTACAATATGTCTTGCCCAAGCACTTAATATCCCGCTTGGTTGGTGGCTTAGCTGCAGCACAGGCAGGTTCATTAACGACTGGCCTGATTAAATTGTTTATCAAACAATTCAACGTCGATATGTCCGAAGCAGCAAATCCAGAACCCGAAAGTTACAAGACATTTAATGACTTCTTTACGCGTGAATTGAAATCAGGTGCTCGACCAATAGTGGCTGACGGAGATGTTATAGTTCATGCGGTAGATGGTGCCGTTAGTCAATGTGGCCCAATTAAAGATGACGCAATTTTTCAAGCCAAAGGTCATAAATACAGCTTAACGGCACTTTTAGGCGGCATTCCGTCATTAGCACAGCCTTTTACGAATGGTGATTTCGCAACCATTTACTTGTCTCCGCGAGATTATCACCGCATACACATGCCAATTGACGGTGTATTAACCGATATGCTCTATGTCCCCGGAGACCTGTTTTCGGTTAACCCTCTTACCGCTGAAAACGTGCCTGGTTTATTTGCGCGGAATGAGCGTGTTGTCGCTATTTTTGACACTGGGGTGGGTAAAATGGCGATCGTGTTAGTAGGTGCAACTATCGTTGCAAGTATTGCCACCGTATGGGCTGGCACAGTCACACCACCAGCGGGCCCAAATGTTGTGCATTGGCAATATAACACAACCGGCGAAAATGCGGTTACTTTGCAAAAAGGTTTGGAAATGGGTTTGTTTAAATTAGGTTCAACTATTGTTGCCTGCTTTGAACCTGGCCGTATTGCACTCGAAGACATGCAACCAGGTGACGTAACCCGTCTAGGTACTCCTTTCGCCAAGGTGTTACAGCCACAAACTACGACCGCTGATACAGAGGCGTAAGTAACAACATGGATCCGGTTAAACGCAGCTTAATCTCGCTGCACTTAACGGTTATCTTGCTTAGCACTGCATCACTTTTTTCAAACATTATTCCGCTAAACGCGATCGACATCACCTTCGGTCGCTCTTTGTTTGCGTGTATTTTATTGTTTGTATTTATAGGCTTAACCCAGTCGAGCTTGAAACTTCAGTCAAGACGCTGTTATCTAATCGCCTTTGGGTTAGGCGTATTGATGGCAGCACACTGGACGAGCTACTTCGCAGCTATGCAATATGCAGGTGTGTCAGTGGGAATGATTGCCCTATTCACTTTTCCCGTTATAACTGTACTCATCGAGCCATTTTTCGAACGTTTTCAACTCGCATGGCAAGATGTCGTCAGCGCTCTGGTTGTCCTATTCGGTATTTATCTAATAGTACCAGACACAAGTGTTGAAAATGACGTTACCTTAGGCGTAGTTATCGGTTTCGGCTCTGCCATTCTTTATGCGGTAAGAAACATATTACACCGTAAACACTTTGCTCATTACGGCGGAGCAAAAGCGATGGCTTACCAAATATTGGTCGTTTGCTTGTGCTTGATGTTGTTTGTATCGCCTGACTTTTTTGCATCTTCTCAGACAATGTGGTTGCAGATGATTGTGCTAGGCACCTTATTCACAGCCCTACCCCATGCGTTGGTAGCGACAAGTTTGCAGTATTTGCGTGCCAAAACATTTTCACTAATCGCGTGCATGCAACCGTTATATGGGGTGATACTGGCTATCATTGTGTTAAACGAGAATCCTACATGGATGACCTTGATCGGTGGTTTGCTGGTTGTTTCAGCCTCGGTGTATGAAACGATTAATGCCCATCAACGTCAGCCGTCTTCAGCCCAAAGCTGACAACCAACAAGGAGTGGCTTATGCACGTGTTTGCCCATCGCGGAGTTAGTGGTTCAGCGCCAGAAAATACCCGTGCAGCGATCGAGCTCGCCCTTGGCCTGCCTATTTTCGGGGTCGAGGTTGACGTGTATGCCTGTGAAGATGATTACATTTTAACCCACGACCGTTGGCTCACGCGAACGGCAGGTTTGACTAAACGTATTGATCAGATGTCACTAGCAGAATTGCGCGCCACCGCTGTAGGCAGTCATGCGGGTGAGGCTCAAACGATTCCAACATTGGCCGATATTCTCGAATTTGACTGGCACAGTCATGTACTTAACCTTGAACTTAAATATGTACCAGACATCGAGCATTTTTTGGGTTATCTAGCTAGTCACAGTAAAGCGAGTGATGTTCAATCATTGAGTATTCTGATGTCTTCGTTTCATCATGGCTATCTTGACCAAATAAAGAGATTGGCACCGCAATATGAGCTCGGGTGGTTAACAGCCTCCTACCCGCTTAAGAAAGCCATCGAAGCGAGAAATGCCGAATGTCAGTGGTTTAACATTGCTATCGATGTCGTCGATCAAGCAATTGTAGAGAATGCGCATAAACACGGCCTGAAAGTAGCCGTTTTTACTGTCGATGAGCCTGCAGATTTAGCGTGGTTGCAGCAGCTTGGCGTTGATGCTGTGTTTTGCAATCATCCTGGAGTCGCGAACAATTACATTCAATCCTTAACCGACTAAAAAGGGGAGAAGAGCGTTGCTGCGGCCTTGTGAGTCACTGAAGCCGTTGGTTTCTCAATACGCAAAATTTCATCATCACTATTAGCGTCCTGATTGGCGAACATCACTGGGCGATTTTCTGCTGCTGACGGGTGAAGAATCGCTACCATCTCAGACAAACTGACAAACTCCACGTCGTACTTAACCTGCAGTTTAAGGTTTAGACGTTCAACTGTTAACGGATGCGGGTGCCCTATGCCTATTGCATGTCCATACTTATGGGCAAGACGAATCAAACGGTCAAATTGAGCATCGATAAACTCTGCATTGATTTCATGGTCGAGAAAGACACGGCGCTGAACAGCCGGGACACCAGACTGCTTGGCAATTCGAAACGCTTTGCTGTATCGAGTGGTCCGACTATCCATAAAGAACAAGTTATTGTCTTGCAGTGTTTGCATCAAAATGGTCATCGGTAAGGTTAGCTGTGTTAGCTTGCTGCCCATGTGATTATTGACCCCCTGAGCATGAGGTACCGTTGCCAAGGCGCGATTGAATGTATCAACCATCATCTGCCGATCCATAGAGTCTACAAGCGCACCTGCGCCTAAATTACGCGGCTGTTGAGTTTCCATGGGCAAGTGCAATATGACTGTTCGGCCTTCACCATATGCCTGTGCGGAAAAGCGCCCTGATTGAGCTGTATGAGGCAAAATTGCAAAGGTTACGTGGGTCGGAAGTGTGAACGCCAGGCTGTCTGACTGGCGATATCCCATATCATCGATAACAATCGCGACTTTAGGCATTGTGCTCTTTTCAACACTTGTTTCATCACTGGCATACGCCGTCAATGAAACCATCAATAGTGTTAAATAAAGTAATAATCGCACTTATGTCCTCCGTCTTTACTACAGAGTATCAATGGCGACTGATAATTGCGAGTTGAGTCAGTATTGTTTTAGATTTATACGTATTAATTGACATGGTAGCCTGTAGCTCAAGCTCTTAGCTTATCGGAATGATTGATGTCACAAACTCTTAAACAATGGCACGATAAAATTACACTGGCAGCGCAAACACTGAATAACAGTCAGTGCCCACCGCACCGCACGGCCGTCGAGTTATCTCCGTTCTTTAGCGCTGGTCACCACTGCCACGTCTATCTAAAGTACGAACACATGCAATATACGGGCTCGTTTAAGTACCGAGGTGCTCTCCACAAGCTTTTAAGTCTAACTCCGGCTGAACAACAAGCCGGTGTGGTAACCGCCAGCTCGGGTAATCATGGAATGGCTTGTGCTTTCGCCGCAGCACAATTAAATATCGAAGCTTCAGTCTTTGTTCCAGCGACCGCTAGCGAGTTTAAGCTAGCGCAAATCTCGCGTTTAGGAGCCAAAGTTATAACCGTTGATGGCGATTGTTTAGATGCAGAAATGCAAGCATTAGCAACAGCTAAAGCACAAGGCACAACCTATATCTCACCCTATAATGATGATGAAGTAATTGCTGGCCAAGGCACGATTGCGGTTGAATTATTGGCACAATTACCCGACCTTGACGCTGTTTTTGTTGCAGTAGGTGGCGGCGGTATGGTTGGTGGTATTGGTGGTTACTTAAAAGCTGAGCATCCACATATTGATGTCATTGGCTGTTGGCCAGAGGTTGCGCCTGCTATGGCAAAATGTCTTGAACAGGGTGCTATAGTCAATGTAGATGAGGCACCAACATTATCGGATGGAACCGCAGGTAATGTCGAACCAGGTGCCGTTACATTTGAATTGTGTCAACAAGTCATTGATAAGCGTGTATATGTTTCTGAAGCGCAAATTGCCACTGTGATTAGGCAAATGGCAGAACACGAAAGACAGATCATTGAGGGCGCGGCGGCAGTGGCGATCGCTGGTGCACTAGCGCTAAGCGAAGAGTATGCGCACAAACAAACGGCCGTTATTGTGTGTGGAAGAAATATCGCTTACAGAAAACTATGTCAGATTCTCGAATCTAGGTAATTGAGTTAACGCCACTTTAGCCAAGCGCTTGGATTAAGTGCTTTGCCCTTATGGCGTATCTCAAAGTACAGATTTGGGCTAGCTTGACCGCCACTGCGACCCACTAAGCCTATCGTTTGACCCGCCATAACCACGTCACCCGGCTGGGTCAACAAGGCTTGAGAGTGACCGTAAACGCTCATATAGCCTTCACCGTGATCGACTATCGTCACTAAACCAAAACCTTTGAGCCAGTCGGCATATAAAACACGCCCCGGATGCACGGCGCGAATAGGACTGCCTTCGTTACCCTCAATGATAACTCCAGTCCAACGTACTTGACCTTGCCGCCGGTCCCCAAATAAGCGGCGAAAACGGCCATCTGCAGGCATACCAAGCTGACCTTTTACATAAGTTAAGCCATCAAACGATGTTGGGCGCTGTTGCGCATCTATCCTCGCTTGCTCGATAGCTTGCAGTAAAGCCTCGGCACTGGCCTGCAATTGTTCGACTCGCTCAGCATCAGTTCGTATACCGCGATTTAACGCTTGTAACGCGACCTCGCGCTGCTGCTGTTGTTCATTAAATCGCGACTGCTGTTGTGATTGAGTCGCGAGCAATTGATTTAATTCGGTGATCGCTGTGGCGATTTCAGCTTTCACCTGTTCAAGCGCCTCAATATCTGTTCTAAAAGTTTCAATTGCTTCACGCCGCGCATTACTCACGTATTGATAGTAGGCTAATACGCGTTCAAATTTTCCTACGTCTTCTTGATGAAGTAGAATTTTGGCGTAGTCATAATTGCCCGCCATATAGGCACTTTTTATTTGCGCCCCAAGGGCGATTTGCTGTTGCTCAATGTTGGTTTCTAGTTTGCCTTGTTGAGTCAGCAGCTCTGTCTGGCGCGTGCGGTTTGAGGCTAGTGAGCTGCGCGTACTGGTAAGCGCTTGAGTTGTTTCAGAAATTGCGATTTCAGCTCGGCGAAGTTGCTCTTCGATTGACCTTGCTTGCGCTTGTTTCTCGCGCAACTGTTGTTGAGTCAGCTCAATTTGTTGCTGAATTTCCTCCAGCTCCTGCTCCGACTGCTGGGCAAAAACTGACGTCGTGAGCCATATAGCGGTCCCTAAAAGCCAAGCGAACAACCGGGAACGGTTGGCGCTCATCTGCGGCGTAAATCGGGTGCTTTTATTATTCTTCACTGTTGCCTAACACGGTTGTGAGTTCCGCTAATCCCTCGCGACTTATTGCGCTCAGTCTAGCGGAGTTAGGCACAACAAAAAAGTGCCTAACCGCTTAATTCAAGGTAACGATTGATTGGCCAGTCATTTCTGTCGGCTGTTGCATACCCATTAGATATAACATGGTCGGTGCAACGTCGCTTAACGTGCCCCCAGTACGCATTTGTGCATCTCGACCAAAATAAATAAATGGCACTGGTTCGCTGGTGTGTGCGGTATGTGCTTGGCCAGATTGATGGTCAACCATTTGCTCCGCGTTGCCGTGGTCGGCTGTGATAAGACATTCACCGCCATGAGCTTGCAACACGTCGACAATGCGGCCTATTGCTGTGTCTACCGCTTCACAGGCTTTAACCGCTGCATCGAAGTTACCCGTGTGACCAACCATGTCGCCATTCGGGAAGTTACATACGATGACATCAAATTCTCCTGACTCAATCGCTGCGACTAACTCGTCAGTTAATTTCACTGAGTTCATCTCTGGTTGCAGATCATAAGTCGCCACATCAGGTGAAGGGATCAATACTCGTTTCTCCCCACCAAATTCATCTTCACGACCACCGCTGTAGAAGAAAGTCACGTGCGCATACTTTTCTGTTTCACTGATTCGCAATTGCGTTTTATCATTCTTGGACAGCCATTCGCCCATTACATTCACTAAGTCTTCCGACGGGAATGCGATTTGCGATTTGATGTCAGCGGCATACTCGGTCAGAGAAATAAATGCCCCAAGACCAGGGACGGCTTGACGCTCAAAACTACCAAACGGACTTTCAATGAATGCACGACTCAACTCTCGAGCACGGTCTGCGCGGAAATTCATAAATATCAGGCAGTCGTTGTCGGCAATAGGCGCGCTCTCACCAATCACTGTAGGTTTTACAAATTCATCATCTTCGTCACGACTATAAGCTGCTTCTAGCCCGGCCACGGCCGAATCAACGGTGTAATCACCTTGACCCAGAGTCAATAAATTATAGGCTTGCTCTACACGATCCCAACGGTTATCACGGTCCATCGCATAATACCGACCAACCAAGCTTGCAGTTTTACCTGCACCAAGTTCTGCGAACAATGCATCAGCCTTTTCTAGACTCGCCTTTGCACTGCGTGGTGGCGTATCGCGGCCGTCCAAAAATGCGTGAAGGTAGACCTTGGTTGCACCACGAGCTACTGCTAGTCTGATTGCGGCAAAGATATGTTCTTCATGACTGTGTACGCCCCCCGGGGAAAACAGTCCCATTATGTGCACCGCTGCACCATCTTGGATCGCCTTATCAATGCCGCCAGTCAATACCGGGTTTTGATTGAAATCGCCATCAGCAATGGCTTTGCTTACCTTAGTGAAATCTTGATAGACGACTCTACCGGCGCCCAAATTGACGTGACCAACTTCACTGTTACCCATTTGCCCATCTGGTAAACCTACATCTAGGCCTGAGCCTGATATCAAGGTGTTCGGGAACCGTTGATTTAAGCGATCTAAGTTCGGCGTATTGGCATGCGCAATAGCGTTGTTATCGGTATCTTCTCGATAACCCCAGCCGTCTAGAATTAAAAGTGCCAAGGTCTTTTTGCGCGCAGATGCTGACTGACTCATAGATTCCTCATTTAAAAATACGCGAACAAAGGTGCAATTTAGCAATGTGTTTTGTTCACAAAAGCGATTAGCAGAATATTGTGCACGAAAAATACCAGTTCGGCGGTCTTTATGAAACAGATTTGCTATGTCGAATGGTTTAAACCTAGATCGAGAAAGCATAGTGAGCCGCTATTGTGTTTTGATCGCTTTTATTACTGTGAATTTTCTATATACTTTGCGTTCATTTTTTGCAGTGGTAGAAAGGGTAGACATTCATGCAACAAGTCGTCGAATTTGCTGGTAACCACCCGTTCCTTTCAGGTACCTGGGTCGTACTAGCTATTATGCTGGTTTATAGTTATATCAACAGTGCGTTTTCGCCAATAAAGGAGTTAGGCACTCATGAGGCAACGCTACAGATCAACAAAGAAGATGCGTTGGTATTGGATATACGTCCTCCTGCTGACTTCAAAAAAGGTCATATTTTAGGGTCGCGTCAATTAAAACCCGAAGAAATCCGTGAAGCTAATTTCAGCAAGCTTGAAAAACACAAAGGTAAACCCATAATTGTAGCCTGTGCTATGGGTAATAGTGCTAGAAAAACTGCGCTTCAGTTAACTAAAGCTGGGTTTCCGAGTGTTTCGGTATTGAAAGGTGGTGTAAACGCCTGGACAGGTGCCGGGTTACCGGTAAGCAAATAGGATACGGAGTTTTAAATGAGTAAAGTCGAATTATACACCAAAGGTTATTGCCCTTATTGCCGCCGCGCAAAAGCACTGTTAAGTGACAAAGGCGTTGACTTTATTGACTACCCAATTGACAAACAACCAGAACTACGTGACGAAATGATCGAGCGTGCAAACGGTGGTTACACCGTGCCGCAGATCTTTATTAACGACCAACACATCGGTGGTTGTGATGATATGTTCGCACTAGATTCAAAAGACAAACTTGATCCGCTATTACAAGCGGCATCTTAAATACTATATACAGGCAGTAAAATGGCAGACGAACAGCAAGCAAACGGTGCAGCAGCTCCAGAACAGAATCAAGCGCCACAATTTAATATTCAGCGCATCTACACCAAGGATATCTCTTTTGAAACACCAAACTCTCCAGGTGTTTTTACTAAAGAGTGGAAACCTGAAGTAAAACTTGATTTAGACACGCGTACTAACCAAGTTAACGATGCGACATATGAAGTGGTATTGGCAGTAACTGTTACCGCTACTTTAGGCGAAGAAACAGCATTTTTGTGTGAAGTTCAGCAAGCAGGTTTGTTTACTTTCGGCGAAATTCCAGAGCAAAACAAAGCGCAAATGTTAGGTGCATACTGCCCTAACTTGCTTTTCCCTTATGCTCGCGAAGCGGTTTCGAACATGGTTAACCGTGGTACATTCCCACCGCTAAACCTTGCGCCCGTTAATTTTGACGCAATTTTCGCAGCATACGTTCAAAAACGCGCCCAAGAACAGCAAGTACAAGGTAACCAACCACAGGTTCCAAACGCTTAATGAGCAGTTCTGCGGTTACAGTTCTCGGTGCCGGTTCATATGGAACGGCACTGGCATTCTGTTTAGCCCGCAATGGTGTCGAAACCCATTTGTGGGGTCGCGATCCCGAGCACATGAATGCGCTGGCTCAAGAGCGCCAAAATAAACGCTATTTACCCGGCGCTGAGTTTCCTTCGGCACTGCGGGTCCAAGCTGATTTTGAGCAAGTGCTAGCGGCGGCTGAAGATATATTAGTTGTCGTACCTAGTCATGCGTTTCGCCAAACGCTTGAAGCCATGCGACCGCTGCTGAAACCTGAGCATCGTGTAATATGGGCGACTAAAGGTCTTGAACCCGGTACTGGTAGATTATTACGTCAGGTCGCGTTTGAGGTGGTTGGACAAGACCGTCCGTTAGCTGTTCTGTCCGGTCCTACGTTTGCCAAGGAAATGGTTGCTGGTTTACCTACGGCTATTTCGTTATCTGCAACAAGCGAAGATTTAGCCACTGACTTTGCAGCAAAACTTCATTGTCCAAAATCCTTCCGTGTTTACCACAACGATGATTTTATCGGTGTGCAGTTGGGTGGCGCAGTTAAAAATGTCATTGCTATTGGTGCCGGCTTAGCTGATGGACTCGGCTTTGGTGCTAATGCCCGTACAGCTTTAATTACGCGAGGCTTAGCAGAGCTCACACGCCTTGGTGTGAAGCTCGGCGCGCAGCCGGAAACCTTTATGGGTATGGCAGGTCTTGGCGACTTAGTACTGACCTGTACTGATAATCAATCGCGCAATCGCCGTTTCGGCATTGCACTTGGGCAAGGTCTCTCGGTACAAGAGGCAATGGATAGTATCGGCCAGGTTGTTGAAGGCTATCGCAATACCGAAGAAGTCAATATTCTCGCCGAACGTGAAGGCGTGGAAATGCCAATCAGCGAACAGATCTTCCAAGTTTTATACCGTGGAAAATCCGCTAAATCTGCTGCAATGGCGCTATTAGGTCGCGAACAGACCTCCGAATAAAAACCCGCCTTTAATGCAGTTATAATAGTTAAGTATAGCCAGTACTGTAATGCCTTTGGCTATGCTCATGGGCAAAGCATGTACCCGAAATTTCCACCCAAAAACCTGACGGGCTTGAGTTTGGTCGAGCTACTTATTGGTTTGGCTATACTCGTGATCGTTATAACCAGTGCAGCGCCAAACATCGCGCTATTCATTAAACGCCAACACACAATCGCTGAACTCAACGAGCTAAGTTATGCAATCCGCATGGCTCGCCACCTAGCAGTCGATACACAAATACCCGTTTCGCTTTGTCCAGCTCAAGACTTTGCTCAATGTGATATCAGTGATTGGAGTCGCGCGAAAATCATATTTCACGATAGAAATCAAAATCAACGACGCGATAACGACGAAGCCCTACTTTATGGGTCAATGCCAGTTCGCCGAGGATTGCATCTGTCTGGGCCTAAACGCACTGTTATCTTTCGTGGAAACGGTTCAACAACCACACCGGCCACGTTTCGCTTATGCCCCAACCAAGCGATTGCGGAGCTCGAACGCGCATTGGTGATAAGCCTGCAAGGTAGGGTGCGGTTGAGTAAGGATTTCAACCGCGACGATATTCATGAACTGCGTCCTGGTGTTAGTATCGGCTGCACCTAAAGGTGTAGCCACAAACCTTATGAAGAGCAACTGTAGTGTGATACACCACCAGCGTTGAAAAACTGCGCGGGCTTGAGCTGATAATACTTTGACTCTACGTCACTCGATTGTTCGCCGTATGGATCGCTGAAAACTTGTTGTAGCTCTGCAATCAAACTGTAATTACCTTGCATCGCCTGTTGATATGCAGGCACAACCAACCACTCTCGCCAAGCGTACTTGGGGTTTACACGCTTCATTTGGGCCGCAATACCTGCCATATCACCTTGATGCTCAATGCGTTGACGCCAAGTTTTAAACCAGCTTTGCCATTGGGCCAAACGTTCGCCATTTGGCCGGTGATAGAAGCATTTCAGCAAGTTTTCAAACGCATTAGGTAATGAAGATAACTCACGAAAAAATAGGGTGTAATCAACCGATGTTTTAGCCATTGTTTTCAACAATTGCAGGACAAACTCTGACTCGACTTCTACTAAACCGAGCTTCGCTGCCCACATGGCGTTGAGCTTGTATTCCATCTCCGCGGAAAACGCGCTACGAATATCTTCCAGCTCTGCTTGAGCATCTACATCAGACGCCAGTAATGGCTCTAAAGTAGAACAAAAAGTCGCAAAGTTTAACTCCGCCGCAAATGGTTGATTGAGATACGAAAAGTGGTCGCCACCGCCGGTCCAAGGCTGAAAAAAGGGGTCGAACTGTTCACAAAAGCCAAAGGGTCCATAATCTAATGTAAAGCCACCGCCAGCACAGTTATCACTATTAAAGTTACCTTGGCAGTAACCGACGCGGATCCAGTTAGCTACCAGCTGAGTTAATCGGCTGCGATATTCACGCGCAAGGCTGAGCAACTGTTGCGAGAATTCTTGCTCGGTGTCAATAACGTCTGCGTACTCCCGGTCGATTAAATGTCTTACTATCATTTCCAGCTCTTGCCGAACCGACTCGTGCGCATTTGCGCGTACTCGACGGCTAAACAATTCCAACTGGCCAACGCGTAAGAAAGACGGAGCAACTCGAGTTGTTATTGCCACTGGGTTAGTAACAAAAGTATCGGGATCTTCAGAGTGAGCATTTTCAGAGTACCACGGACGCTCGACGAACTCAGAAGTAGAAGCGAATAAACACAGTGATCGGGACGTTGGAATACCTAAAGCATGCATGTATTCTTGGGCTAAGAATTCACGCACACTTGAGCGTAGGACGGCACGTCCGTCTGCACCGCGGCAATATGGCGTTCGACCGCCCCCCTTGAGTTGCATCTCCCAACGTTTACCATTTGCGACCAACTCCACCACCGATATAGCGCGACCATCGCCATAACCATTGCCCGTGCGGAATGGACATTGATGATTGTACTCAGTGCCATAAATCGACAGCGCGTAACCCGTTGCCCAACCAACGCGTCGCATCGGAGCTGGAACATTACTTATGTCACCAGAGAAAAGCTGAGCAAATTCATCGGTTTGCGCCAAACTCTGCGCAAACCCTAGCTCATCAAACAATGTTTGACTGTGAGCTACGTACTTCGCTTTGCCAATAGAGCTTGGCGTAACCGGCACATAATGACCACTGAACACTTGTCTAGGGTTGTGATCTTCGCCATCACTAGTGGCTTGGGGATCACGCTGTAAATTATCCATCAACGAGTAGTCGACGAGTCGAGCCATCTCTTTGATAGTATTGACCTTACTGCTTGGCTTAGGGGTAGCGTTAGTAGTCATTCGATCTCAATTGCTCTTAAAGGGATTACTTGCGTTTATCTAAGATGGCCTCGATTTCATCCATTACAACCTCCATCCGATCAATAACCGCATTGTAAGGGGCCGGGCTAGCCATATCGAGGCCTGCATCGTTCAAAATTTCCACCGGATAGTCAGAGCCGCCAGCTTTTAAGAAGTCTAAATACATGTCCACAGCATCGTCACCACCTAACTTCATTTGATCAACGAAGTATGCCGCACCCGCTATCGAAGTCGCATATTGATATACGTAGAAATTGTAATAGAAATGTGGAATATAAGCCCACTCAATCATTTCCCGCTCGGTTATTTCCATAACCCCTTCATCATGACCGTGATAGCGCTTTAAAATTTCACCGTAAATCTCAGTCATTCGAGCCCCGGTTAATGCCCGGCCCTTTTCCACTTCTTCATGGATGGCTAACTCAAACTCAGAGAACATTACTTGACGGAAGTAGGTCCCGCGCATTTGCTCCAATGCGTACCCCAAATAGAATAAGCGCTCGTCTTCACTTTGTGCTTCGTCAAGCATGTGTTCTTGAAGCAAAATCTCTTTCGCAATTGCCGCAATCTCAGTGGTAAAAATGGAGAAATTCGACAGCTCAAACGGCTGGTTCTCGTTGGTCAATACTTTGTGCATTGCATGTCCCCACTCATGAGCGTAGGTAGACGCGCTGCCGTAAGTGTCTTGGTGATTCAATAAAATCAACGGGTGAACATCGTATGCTGCACCTGACATATACGCTCCCGAGCGCTTGCCCGCTTGCGGATAAACATGCATCCAGCGGTCAGCTGACGCGCGCGCAAATTTATCGGCAAACTCTTCACCTAAAAGGCGCACAGACGCGAGCATATGATCACGGGTTTCATCAATTGGGAAAGTTAAATCGGTTTCAACCAAATTGGGATAGATATCGTGATAACCCAAATCGTCGATATCGAGCATGCGAGCACGCAACTTAAAATAACGATGTAGCACGCCGATGCGGTCATTCGTTACTTTTACTAAGGTGCGATACACATCTTCAGGGATGTTATCGCCGGACAAAAAATACTGAAGGGTATTGTCGTACTTGCGCGCTTTAGCCATTGCGACATTGCCCTGGACTTCGCCATTCAAAGTCACACCAAAGGTACTTTCAAAGTCTTTGTAACGCCCCCAAAATGCATCGAAAACCGCAATGCGATCTTCGCGGTCGGGATCAGCTCGGTGCAATGAATAACCCGCATTAGTCAAATGTATCTCACTACCATCACTTAACGTTATACGCGGCCATTCAATCTCAGCGTTCGCGAGCATGTCTCGAGCACTTTGCGAAGAAGAAAGAGCGCTGCCCATCAAAGACAAAACTTGCTCGGTCTCAGGCGAAAGCACATGCTCGCCCTGGCGTAGCGTATTGCGTAAATACAATGCGTGTTTTTGTAGCCCAGGCTCTTCAGCGATAAAGGCTTCGATTTTGTCTGATCCCAATGCCACTAGTTCTGGCGCCATGAAACTCGATGCAGCGCCTGCAGCTTGTCCTAATGACTGTAAGCGACCTACCATATCTTGGCCATTCGGATCGCCCAAGTTGGTGTTGCGAATGTTGGACGCATAGGTCCAGACTCGTAATAGTTCTTTACGGTATGCGGAAGCAGCATCCAATGCAGCTAATAGCGAGCTAGCACTCTCACCAAGCTTACCTTCATAGGCTGCTATCGTATCTACTTCACTGCGCAATCGGGCCAACTCGCTTTCCCAAGCTTCTTTAGTCGGGTAGAAGTCGGTCAGATCCCAAATATATTGCTCATCAACAGCAGGCTGACTATCTTGAGCGTGAAGTGTTGCACTACCAGCCAATACGACTAGTCCAGTGCAAATTAGGCTTATGGCTGAGCGTTTGAAATGCTTTTTCATGTGTAGTTCCTGCCGTTCAATGAGCGAGTAATATCAACCCTTAACCTTAAGATAGGCATTTAACAAAAGCCACGTGAGCTCGCATACAAAAGCGTAACAAAATTTGTCTGGCGTTAATTCTTCTCAGCAATCCTTTCGCTAGTCGTTGCAGCACTCGCTGCTTGCTTACAAACTCATCCAATCAATTGGCTCACGCAAGCTTGCTCTATTTTTTACGTAGCCTTTTATCGCTGCCTTTTGCATTAACGATCTCTCTGTAGAAGTCCGCAAGTTATAAATAGTGTGATGATTTTACCTCCAAAATCATCGACTTTTAGTTACACTCAATGACCAGAAAGCAACAGTCTAGGAAAGACGAGACAGATACAGTGACAAAAATCTCCAAGCCAATCCTAATGTTAGGCTGCAGCCTTGGCTTCATATTGACTTTAGCCGTTATGAATGGCGATGCCAATGGCCGCGTCAATTTGCTCTACTTGCTACTCATATTTGTCGTTATACCTTTACTCGGCGCGGTAGTCTCTATTGTTGGCTTAATTAGTCGTGAAGGTATGAACATTGCGAAATTGACCAGCCTCTTACCTGTTTGGACAGCCGCTCAGCGCACCAGTTTGCTAGTGCTCAAACGACGCAATCTTAGTAAGCCATGGTTTTTTGTCCAGAGTCAGTCTGCTGCGTTAGGCTATTCAATTACTTCTCTTATTGCTTTTGTCTTGTTACTGCTAGCCACAGACGTTAATTTCATCTGGCGCAGCACGCTTCTTAGCGCTGATGATTTGTTGCCCATGCTCCAAGCCGTTGCTGCTCCATGGTGGTTTTGGGAGGCCGCTCAACCGACAATGGCCTTGCTCGAACAAACCAAAGATTCGCGCTTGCTCGGCAATATGGTGAATGCCGAGGCTGTCGGTCAGTGGTGGTTGTTTGTACTGGCGACGCAAATCACCTATGCATTCTTACTGCGGGGATTGCTTTTGAGCGTTGGACAACTTTATTTAGTATCGCGTTTAAGCAAATCGCAGCAAACTGATACGCCACAATCAGCTCCCACGACAGTGCCTGAGAGTACCTCTACACCGCCTCTCGCCAAGCCAACAACGGCTCTACCGGCTAATTACCAACTATTTAACTTCGCCAACATTCCCGCTGAGGTAATTGCCCGATTGCCGTTAGGTGAACCTCAGAACGTTGATCTGGAGCGTAGTTATGACAATGCGGTTTTGGTTTTAGTCAAAGCGTGGGAGCCGCCATTAGGCGAATTGCAAGATTTCATGCAACTTAATCGGGGTGCAATTTACCCCGTGTACTATCGCAACGCTGAAACCTTGGCTGTTCCTCCGCAATACCTTGATGAATGGCGACGCTTTGTCGAACAAGTACCCAATTGGCTTCTCTATCTACCCGCGCAGCAGGACATTAAATGACAAAACTAAATATGCCTCGCTTTGCTGTGGTTGGACACCCAAATAAAGGCAAGTCTTCGATCGTTTCGACCTTGTCGCGCAATGATAGTATTGCTATATCAAGTCGCAGTGGTACTACCGAAACTGCTCACAGCTATCAGGTTGAAACAATCCATGGTAGCTATGCTTTGATCGATACCCCAGGATTTCAGCGACCGCGCAAAGTCCTAAAATGGCTAAACGACCATTGCGATTCAGCCAGCGAACGAGCCGCTACAATAAAGCGCTTTATTCAATCCCCCGAGTGTCGGCAGTTGTACAAAGACGAAGTTGAGTTATTACGACCAATTGCTGAAGGGGCCGCGATACTTTACGTGGTTGATGGTTCATATCCTTATGGCAGCGAGTATGAAGCTGAGATGGAGATTTTGCGTTGGACTGGTCAACCGTCCATGGCATTAATAAACCCTATTCAAAGCTCTGACTGTATCCCAGAGTGGGAAAGTGCGTTGGCGCAATTTTTCAAGTCTGTGAGAGTATTCAATCCATTAGATGCTGAGTATGGAAAACACATCGAATTGCTGGCAACATTTGCTCACCTGAACCCGGATTGGGCGGCAAATATTACCACCATCACTAGCGATCTGAAGCGCACTCGACAAACACAACTACAGGAGTCTATCAGGGTCCTTGGGGAGCTATTAGAGGATCTCTGTAGTTATCAATACAGTCAGAAAGTACTGAATAAGCAACAGGCAGAAACCGTTAAACCACTACTAGAAAAACAGTTTAAGGCATGGGTCAAATCGCGTGAAGAGCAAGCATCTGCTGCGCTTTTAAGTATTTATGCGCACCATCAGACGCACGTCAATTTGGACAACTTACAAATCCCCCCCGAACTCTTTGATCTTGATGAATGGTATGCCTGGGGACTCGACAAAAAACAACTGACTTACGCAGCCACGTTGGCGGGAGCGGTAAGTGGTGCGGCGGTCGATGCTGCTGTAGCGGGTCACAGCTTTATGTTAGGGGCAATTGGTGGAGGCGTAATTGGTGCTAGCAGCGCTTGGTTCGGTTCGACGAAATTGCTCGATGTGAAACTGAAGGGGTTACCGATAGGCGGATATCAGGCCTCGGTGGGACCGATTAAAAATCGCAACTTCCCATACGTAATTATGGGACGTTTTATCCACCTTTATCGTCAGGTGTCTAATTTGAACCACGCAAACCGGGGAGCACTAACTCTCAATGCTGGCGATCTAAAGCAGCGTGTTGAGCAACTTGAAAAGTCGTCGCAACGCGATTTGCACAAAGCGTGCGAGCGATTGATTAAGCAAAAAAACCTCGACAACTTAGCCGAGATTTTAACGCCTTTATTCGTCGACTAGTTTAACTCAACCTTTGCTATTACAGCTCGAACGAACGCGTCATATCATCAAGGATTTCATCGAGATCATCAAACGTCGCCGTAGCAATATATATACTCATTGCAGAGCGCACTGAAATTGATGGGTTAGCAGCTTCTCCCAAATCAGTTTCTTCCAGTGCTTTGCGGATCCGTTCAAAAAAGCTCTTTGCCGTTTGCTCTTCGATGTCTGGTAAACACAAAATGAATTGTTCTGGAGCAAAGCGCCCGAGTACATCGGTACCACGCGTGACATCTCTGAGCGTGCCGGCAATCTGCTCGAGCACCAGATCAGCTTTGGCTGAACCGACAAAGCGGTTGACCTCGCGGAAGTTACCTAAATCAAAAATTGCCAATGCATTAGTCTTACCAGGTGACGGCGGGGCAATGCGCTCGATACGGCGTAATGCCGTCCGATTGTTTAATAGCTGAGTAACAGGATCAATGGACTCTCGAGTCATTTGCCAACGGAAGAAAAACGCGGCCAAAATAAGTAACGACGCGACAGCAGCTGCTACACCTGCAGTGATCAAGCGATCACGATTGCGTTGAGTGCGCTCAAGACTGGCTTCAAGGCTATTAATTTGGCTGTATAGATTAGCAATTCCTAAAATCCGAGCAGAGGCCTGATCGGCGCGGCTCTCCTCAAGTAATTGTTTAGCAAAATGATCATAGGCCAACTGAGCTTGCTGATAATCGCCTAAGAAAAAGTGAATATCCGTAATAAACTTCAGATAGTCCTTGTTGCGCCCAACATACGCTTTGTAAGAGTCACTGGTTTGAGCCTCTCCATTTAAAAACGTTTGCAAACATTCAGTATCTTCATCAGCTAGGCACAACACAGCGGCATACCAACGAAATAGGTTGCGATAAGTTACGCTATTGATATCTTCTTTCATTATCTGCCACTGCTCAATACTATCGCGTAACTGATCATATTGGGCTGTACGGTAGAAATAACCCGCCTCAGCAAACAGTAACCAAAAGTTTGACAAACTGGTGTTTACGCTTAAATTAATCCGTCGAAACTCGTCGATGGTCTCCTTTGCTTGGTCGAAATTGCCACTGGCCATGAGTGACGTTATTGCACTTATCAACACCGCTAGTTGATTGCTGCCCGTGTACACCTCTAAACCAATTTCATGTGCCTTGATATACTGTTCGGCCGCTAGAACATGTTGCCCAAGAGAACCGAATAACAAACCGATATTGTTGTGAATATGAGCAACAGCACCGGGATCTTCTGCCACCGAATAACGCTCTAGCAAGGTAAACAATTTCCCCAAGCGAACCCCTTCGTCTTCATTACCTTCGCATTCAGTAATCAAACCTAAGGATGCACTTAAATGTACATCTGTGAATTTATCCTCAGCGATTGATTGGGCCCGTTGGTAATACTCACAGCGCTTATCATCACCACGCACATCGTAAATGAAACCTAACTGATAGAGAGCGGAGGCGAAGTACAAGGTTGATTTATCTGCATCGTCACGCGCCATTAAAGCCGTGAGCTGTTGCTCTGCAATATCGTTTTTGGCGTCACAAATCTTCCCGTGCGTCTGCATTACGATTAACGCATTACGTTGCTCTTGGCTTATTGCAGTATTGTCGAGAAACGCTGCGATTTGCTCTGCAAGTTCTGCTTCGGGACAATCATAGGTAGGGGTTTGCGACTCAGCGATAAAACGGTCAACCGCTTGCTGCTGGGCGACAGCCTGGCTGATACAGCCGACTGATGCAAAGCAAACCAATAGAAAAAGTTTGAAAAATTTCAACTACATCGCTCTTTTGCAAATGCACATGCAAGACCATAACCGCATTTCCATTTCACAGTCAGTCGCAGTTGCGCGTATCTGGGAGCTATAAGTGTAGGGGCAGTTAGCCGAACCTACAAGCATTTCGGTCGAGAGATTGAGATAGTTGTTGATATTTCAGACAGATGTGGATACTTGGCACTCTGCTAAGTATCCAAACGGTTGTTTTAAGCGCCCTCTGCCCGATGTTTTCTAAGCCACAAGGTTAAGCCGATAAATGCTGCGCCCAGTAAACTCCCAAGTAACGAGATTTTGTTAGAAAATATAGTAAACAATGAGGTCCTACTCGGTGCTCCGTGGGCAAGCTCATCAGGCAGTAAATCGCGACTCACTTGGAAATAATCAAGCAAAAGATCGGCGAACAGTCGGTTATCTAGACGAAAATACGCCACGATAAAGGACTCGACCAAAAGCACAATTACCACGGGTAATATTGCCCAGAGAATCGGCGCTCTAGCAGCGAATGCTGACGCTAACATCAACCAAGCGTAAACGGGTAATAACCAAAGGACGAGAGGAATAATGTTCAACCATGCCATCGCGAGGTTTGAAATTAAGTTTGCTTCATTCCAAAAGGCCCAAATGCTCACATCATAACCAACTGCTAACACGATACTGGTAATCAACAATATCAATAATGCAAGTGCGTACACCGCTGTAGCAGCTAGACAAAACACACCTGGTACAACAAACATGCCCGTCGCTAATTTTGTCAACACGGTCTGAGTATCCGAAACGGGCAATGAGCGCCAAAAGTAGATGGATAAATCACGGCGTTCATCAAACAAACAATTGGTGAAATAGTAGAGTTGAATGAACAATGCGATGCTCAGAAATGGCATAAAAAAGCCAGTTGTCAGGGCAATGCCAGCCTTGGCAAAAAATACTGGATGCGATATGCCATCAATTTTTTCTAAATTGAACGAAATGTTTTGGAACTGATAATCTTGGAGTAGCAACAACTGTAATATTGGCACCAGAATCATCAGAGCCGCTAAGATAAACGGGACCCAGAACAAAGTTTTGTTAAACTCCCAGATTTCCCGCTTAAAGCCAGCGTTTATTGTAGCGTAATTCATGCTAATTCCTCCCGCGACATGACTCCCACAAATACATCGGCCAATGACGGCGATGTTAGATTGCCTAAGGCTTCTAACGATTGCTCATCAGCGTTGTCAAACAACATCGTGGTAATACCCATCATGCTATTCGAAAATAACGGCTTAAGGCTCTTCGCCTGTTCCATTTCCTGATTGGCAACAGCCAAAATTTTGAAGCGATTACGGATGTGATCGACACTTTCGTGAAGTACAATTTCACCGTTCTGAATAAACGCCACATCGGTCAGAATGTTTTCAATCTCTTCGATTTGATGCGTAGTGACAATGATGCATTTACTCTCATCATAGAAATCTTCTAACAAGTGATTGTAAAACTGCCGACGAGTAAAGATATCTAGGCCCAAGGTTGGCTCATCGAGCACTAACACTTTGGCGTCGACTGCCAAGATAAGCGCTAGATGCAACTGGGTCACCATGCCTTTTGATAACGCTTTAACGCGTTTATCTAAACCAATGTTGGTCTTGGCTAAAAATGTTAACGCTTGATCGCGATTAAAGTTCGGATGCACATCGGCCATGTAATCGATTGCCTGATTGACTTTAAGCCACATGGGCAGAACTGCTACATCAGCAATGTAGGCAACATCATTGAGCATCAAGTGCCTTTTTTGACTGGGATCATGCTGCATTACTTGAATATTGCCAGAATACTGCAATAGACCCAGCAGCGCTTGTAAACAAGTCGTCTTGCCAGCACCGTTAGGGCCAACCAAGCCTAAAATCTGTCCGGGTTGCACGGTTAAGTTAATATCTTTAAGTACCGGTTGCTTGCCGTAAGATTTGTTTAAATTCTCTATTTTGATGAGTGCGCTCATACCGATCTCTCCTGTTCACCATTGAGTAGCTTGTCTGGGGTTAACGCCAGGCGCTCAATACGTCTCACTATCGCTGGCCACTCCTGTTGCAAAAAGTTTTGCCGTTCCCGCTGTAAGACTTCATCCCGAGTACCGGGTCGTATAAACAAGCCTTTACCGCGTTGTTTCTCAACAATTCCTTCTTCCTGTAACATTTGATATGCCTTACTGATCGTCAGTGGATTCAGTCGGTACTCAGCGGCAACCGTTCGCACTGACGGCAACGCCTCACCTTCGTTAATTACGCCATCTAATATTCGCTCAATCACTTGTTGGTAGAGCTGAAGATAAATGGGCGTGTCATTGCTCCATTGTGTTTTCATACACAATCTCCCCTATCGATACACTGGTGTTATATATCACCAACACACCCAATGTAAAGTAAGTCGGAGTAAGGTTTGTAAAAAAGTATTTCAGAAGGTTGTAGAGTAGCTGGTGAAACTAGCGTGTTACTGGCTTTTCCAGTTCAGTGATAGCGTCATTGAGTGTTTCGAGTCTTGCTTGTAACATAGTTTGAGCATCATAAAGCCCTTGATTGTAAAAGATTGCACCGAACTCTTTGGCGATAAAATCAAGTAAGAAATCGGCATCAAACTGACCGATGTCAACATCCAATTCGCGACTTAAATAGCGTTGCAATTGAATGATGATACGGTCTTTATCTTCGGGGTTTATCTCAATCATGTGATGATGCTACTCCTGCGGTACGGCTTTAATAAGCAAGTTTGTTAGTCTCATTTTGGCACTCTCACAGCGTCAGCGACTAACTCGTATTGCACGCCAGCGGTTACCACTGAATTTGTGTCTGCTAAATCACTATTAAAATGGTCGGCTTGGGCTTCGCTGATTTGCTGTTGAATCAATTCACCAATTAAAGTGACTTCTTTACCACTAATATCGGTTGGCACAAAAAAGCCATAGTCCCGAAAAGACACGCGAATAACATGCTCATCTTGTTGGGCAATAAAAAAACAACCTTTTTTCTGGCAGACTTTGTTCACTCTTGTGTGAACCTTTATCGACTCGCCAAGATAGACAGTAGGCGCGCTTAACAACTGCGCTAAGCCCACTCCATCAATGGCTTCGTCAATTGTGGTCCCAAATGTTTCCGTAGTTGCTGTGCTTGCAACTGGCTGCGATAAGCGCAACGTTTCAGCATTAGCTAGACTGCTGCTAGCGACCAAAAGTCCCATTAACAAGAATCGACACATTGTGTATCCCAAAATCCATAAAAAGTGCTGTTATGGTACTTCGCCTGTCAGCGAAGATCACTTACATTCACACTATTCTTATTTAACCGTATACTGGCGGCCACATAACTAAAGGCGGAATACATTATGGCTGTTGCTAGCGCTCTACACATTTTGGTGAAATCGGAAAAACAAGCGCGGGATATCATCGCTAAATTAGAGAAAGGCCAAGACTTTGGTTCCCTAGCCAAACGCTACTCGATATGCCCTTCGGGCAAGAAAGGCGGTGATTTAGGTGAATTCCGGCGTGGCAAAATGGTAAAAGCATTTGATGATGTTGTCTTTAAGAAGCCAATTCTAACAATCCAAGGCCCAGTCAAAACTAGGTTTGGCTATCACATTATCAAAACGTTATATCGCAATCGCTTTTAACGTGCGTCGGAATACCCCAATTGACGCCATGACTCGTACACAAAGACCGACACGGCGTTAGATAAATTCATACTGCGACTGCCCGCTAACATTGGGATCCGAACCCGCTGTTCATAGGGCAAAGCATCAATTACGGAGTCTGGTAGGCCACGTGTTTCTGGGCCAAATAGCAAAGCGTCACCGGCTTCATAAGCAACGTCAGAGTGAAAAGTTTTACCTTTAGTTGTGCAAGCAAAAATACGCTTGGGTTGGCGCTTTTCTATGTAGTCTTCTAAGTTTGGATAGCGCGCTACAACCGCAAACTCGTGATAGTCTAACCCCGCTCTGCGCACTTTTTTATCGTCCCAATCAAATCCCAAAGGTTCGATGAGATGCAAAGCAAAACCGGTATTGGCACATAAGCGAATAATGTTACCTGTATTTGGTGGGATTTCTGGTTGATACAACACAATATCAAGCATCGATTACCTCAGTTTCTGGCCACAATAAAAAGGCCAATATTGCCTTCACGGCCGGTGTTCTATATTGATCACTTTCAAATAATAATTCATGCCGAGCGCCTTCAATCACATCAACATCCGCATTGGGAAATTGTTGCACAACACGCTGTATACGCTGATTATCAACTACTCGGTCAGCACCTGAAATAAGCACTTTAGTCGGTAAATTGAATTCTTTCGCCGTTGCTTCAATCTGATTCATCGCGTCTATTGCCGTCGACAACCACTGATAAGTCACACCACCTAATTGCAGCGCCGGCGCTTGTTTATATTCTTCGCGAAACAGCTTATAGCGTACCTGGCTATGGGTCAGTGTGTTTAAACGAAAAGGCAATTCAATATACGGCCCTTGCCCAAATGCGTACCAAGGTTTGCGCCCAAACAAATAATTAGACGCTAGGCCGGCCGATAAGAAGATACTCAGGAATGGATCAGGGATAGTTGGTCTGATACCAAACATCGGCGAACAAAACACGACCCGGCTAAAAAGTTCAGGCTCGCGTTTTGCCGTTAAATAGCCGATAGCGCATCCCATAGAATGACACACAAGCACCGGCTTAAAAGGTGTTCGTGGCGAAACTATTTGGTTAACGAAAACACTAAAATCGACAACGTAGTCTTCGAACTGTTCAACATAGCCACGCTGTGAGTCTGCTGCCATCCTGCCAGACAGCCCTTGGCCACGATGGTCCATAGTGTAAACCGCAATATCATTGCGATAACAGTCGTAAATAAATTCTTTGTATTTAACTAAGGTTTCAATACGACCGTTGGACAGCACAATAGCCGCTTTGGGCGCTTGCGGTTCACACAACGCGTAATGAATTACGACATCTTGCTGTCCTGCAAAGGTACCAAAAGCTACATGCCGGTCCCAAAACTCAGTGATTTCGCTGTGATACTGAGAAGCAAGAGTTTGTTCATCAAAGAGTTGCGGCATTCGTGTCTATTTGCTCAACGGCACCTCAATGCGCACCGCTAACCCATGTTGTTCGCTTAAATTGGCGCTTATGTTACCACCATGGCGTTCAATTGCACGTTGCGCAATGCTCAAACCAAGCCCGACCCCTCCAGTACCTCGAGTGCGACTTTGATCAGTGCGATAAAATGGTTTAAACAGCGATCCCAATTCTTGTTCCGAGACGCCTTCGCCATCGTCTTCTACCACAACTATGAATGTTTCAGCGGTAGTGAACATTTTGACCGTGATTTGCTTTTTTGCGTACTTAATAGCGTTGCGACCGACATTTTCCAAAGCGCTGCTCCACAACTCTGGATAGAACTGAACGCTGTCGATATCGCTGAACTCAGCGCCCTTGAGTACGACTTGCTTGTCAATCTGTTCCGCTTCAAAACTAAGGTCTTTAATCAAAGGTTCAATTCCTTGCTCAGTAAACTCGGGCAAAAACAACGAAGTAAACTGGTGCTCGTCGGCATTTACTTCTAACTTTGACAACCATAGCAGTTGTTGGATCATCACTTCCATCTGCTCGGATTCCTTACTGATCCGCGCAATAATATGTGCGCTAACGCTATTGTCGTTTGGCGTCTCATCAGCGTCAGTCTCAAACGTCTGCTCGGCTATACCTACAGCAAGCTGCAGACGTGTTAACGGTGACCGAAGCTCATGCGAAACATCTGCCAAAAAGCGCTGGTGTTCGCTGAATAAGCGTTGTAATTGCGTAGCCATGTGATTGGTGGCGTCCGACAAAGCAGCAAATTCATCGTTCCGCCTTTGTGTAAGTGTGACGCGACTGGCTAAATCACCAGCAGCGAGACTATCAGTCGCGCGTTTGATCTCGCTCAATGGCTTGGCAAAACTTCGGGCCAGCAAATAACACAGTAATCCACTAACTACTAACGCAACGCCAATTACAACTAATAGTAATGGCCATCTAGAAACTGGCTTAAAGCGCGTGGTGCCTGCAAACAACGCATAATCAACCCCGTTTACTCTAACTGGCACGGGTCCAATAAAGCGTGCACTGCCGCGTGTTACGACAACCGGTTCAGGCTCATCAATCAGGTCGCGGTAGGGTTCAGTCGCAGGCCGTGCGGGCGGTGGAAAGCTAAAAATAATGTCGTCACTGTTCTTATCAATCAGAAAAATGTCGGCATTACTCGCTTTGCTAAATTGGCGAATGCGCCGCAACAGTTGTTCGCGCGAGCCCAACCGCATGCGTTCGAGACGCTCTGCAGCGAGTTCCAGTTGCAATATGTGAGATGCATTGGGCTTGCTATACTCCGGGGTTGGCGCCAACAGATAGGCTACCAACACTCCGGTGCCAATGCTGCTAAGCGTGACTAGCCAAAACCAAAAAAATATGCGCCCAAAAAAGCTATTACGCGGATTGAATCGTTGCCATTTCATCAATCAATCTGCCTAAAAATGTAGCCTGAACCACGCACTGTTTTAATCGGTTCGGCAATATTGCGTTCAGCAAGTTTCTTGCGAATATTGCTTACGTGCATATCGATACTGCGGTCAAATGCCGCTAACCTGCGCCCTAGCACTTGCTCGCTGATTTTCTCTTTGGTTACCAAATCACCTACATTCATCATGAGCAGTCGCAGCAACATAAACTCGGTACCGGTCAGTTCGAGTAGTTGATCATTCACATGGACTTCTTGTTTGGCCGGATTAAGCACGACACCACCAATAGAAAGTGATTGTTGAGCGCTGCTTTGCAACGCATGCTCTGTGCGGCGGATCATTGCTTTGACGCGCGCCGAAAGTTCGCGATGATTAAATGGTTTGGGCAGATAATCATCGGCGCCGAGCTCTAACCCCAGAACCCGATCGTAATCATCGCCTCTCGCGGTGAGCATAATCACCGGCGTTAAATGCGATTGGCGCAGACTTTTGAGCACTTCGAATCCATCCATAGCAGGCATCATTACGTCCAAGAGAATGACGTCGATATCTCCATGTGAAGTAGCAAATTCCAAGCCACTAAGACCATCGTGACAGGCGTGAATATCATAGCCCTGTGGCGAAAGATATTCGGTTAGCAACTCAGTAAGTGCAACATCATCATCAATCAATAACAGCTTTTTATTAGTCATATGAATTACCCTGTTAGAACTGTAGCATAATGTATCTTAACCAGTGCTAGCAAAACCCCTTTTAGCCTTTACATAACCTTTACACTCGATTTGCGTTTCTTTGCGTTGACGGCGCTAGACTTATTATCACTGAATTTCAGTTTTTCAATAAGGTAATTTATGAGGAAATTAGTTTTTTCTGTAATTGGGCTAGCGCTTTCTATTCAACTAGCCAACGTTACTGCAGCGCCTCGTCATGAGGCGCCAATGGTAAAAGCGTTACAAGAGTTGTCTTTAAGTGAGCAACAGCAACAAGACATCAATGCAATAATCGGTGCTCGCCGCGCTGACATCGATATTTTTGCAAATGACGGTTGTAAGTTGCACCGTGAAATGAAAACTCTTGTACAAGCAGACATATGGGATCAAAGTGCCGTGGAACAAACTTTGTTAGCGCGCACAGAACAACACCAAAGCCGCAAGCTGGCCAAGGCGCAAACCCACCATCAAGTGTGGAATGTATTATCTGCCGGTCAGCAACAAGAGATGTTGGCGATGATTGAAGAGCGTAGCCCAATGCGTCGAGATAGAGCGCTGACGGGCGAACGCATTTGGGCGCGCATTAGCGATCGCTTGGCGTTGACCGAGAGCCAATACGAAACCATCCGTGCTATCCGCGGTGACTTCGCTAACCAAGGAAAATTGATGAAGGTCCGTATGACAGAGTTTCGTCAGGCAGAGCAAGCGCTGATCCGCACTACCGAGTTTGACGTTGAAGCATGGCAACAGTTATATGCCCAATACCAAGGTTTTAAGCTGGAGCAAGGTGTTGCAAAAGCGTATATGCACCATCAAGTACTACAGGTATTAACCCCTGAACAGCGAGTGAAGTTGGCGCAAGCAGAACGCAAGATCAAGGAAAGAATGCGTAGTCGTGGCGCATAATTTTACTTGAACTTGTGCCCTTGTGGTCAGAGTTAAATCTAATCGATTTACTCTGGCCCTTTTTTGTTATTCCGCGCGATTTACACCCGGCCGATAATTTTGATAAACGGCTTGCTTATCGACTTTGTCGAGTTCAGTAAGAATAGTATTTGCTACATCGCCGTTTTTGTGTCCAAAGTCTTCGCTGAAAATTGCGTAGGCGGCGTTAGAAAGATAAGGTTGATAAATGGTTGTAATGTTCTGCATACCTGCGTATTCGGCCTTTGTCTCGATGGGTGTGAAATCGATACTGCAGACTTCAGCAATCGCATCAACGCGGCCTCTTTGCAACAAAGTAAATTTCTCTAGATAGTTGTAAATCACCAGCCATTCAATCACCATTTGTTCACTGTGTCGTTGGGAAAAACCCGCCTCAACGCCAATAGTTAACTTGGTATCACCGACCAGACCTGCACGCGTTCTGGCAACAAAATCTGGTTCATCGAGTGTGGTTAAACACACTTCCACTGTTGAAAAGAAATAATCGCTCCCGGTCATACCTAGCTCTCGAGGGAATAGGCCAAATGCATCTCTCTCGGTATTGTAACTGCCAATAATCATATCAACGTTACCGTTGCGTAACTCTACATCACAGCGTTTCCAAGGGCGTTTTACGTACTCAATCGCTACATGTTCTAACGCGCCCTGTTCAAATACCTGATTGAGGATTTGTGGATTTATACCCGTTGGTTGTTCGTCATCGGTGAAGATAAAAAATGGATAAACTTCTGCATCAGGCATACAAAAGCGCACTGTTACTGGCTCTTTGGCAGTAAGCGGTGAACTTGTCATAACCAAAAACATGGCTATCAACAATAAGATATATAAAGGACTATGGCCATGTACTGTGCGATGCATCATTATCTCTATACGCTAAAACCGGTTATTGGGGTCAGAGTAAACTCTCTGACCCCAATAACCGGTTCGGCCAGTTGATTTCTGCCTGTGAGTTAGCACCCAAGACACAAAACAAAGCGCAAAAAAGTCTGCGTTAGTGGCTACGGAAAGATTCTAGAGAGCATTATTGAAACGAAATCTTTATGCATTTTGGTTAATAATTATAAAAATCGCATAAATGTCCACAAAAAATCATGTCATTTGCATGTTTAGGCAAATTTCAAATAAATTATTATTCATTTTTATTTCATATTTATGCGTTTTGAGTTATTCTAATTGCGGATTAATTCACTTGCTTTTATAAATCTATGCAACGGGTCACGAACAACTTTAATTTCTTCTCCCTGTATCGCTACTGCCTGCTTTGCCGACGATAAAAGGTTTATTTTTTGTAGCGTCCTTTTTGTCTTTGCTAGATGTCATACGACGGCAACCGTATGAGCAGAGGTAAAAAGTTTTTTTCCTCACTTAACAGATTGAATAAAAATGAAAACATGTGTTATTGGTGCTAGTGGCTATACTGGTGCTGAACTTGTTCGGCTTATACAGCAACATCCAAATTTTACGCTTGGTCAAACCTTTGTGTCAGAACAAAGTGCCGATGCGGGGCAACAGTTGGCAACACTATATCCGGTGCTAAACGGTTTGGTTGATACCCAGCTTGAAGCGCTGAATGATGAAACCTTAGCTAGGCTAGCTCATGAGTACGACGCTATATTTCTTGCGACTCCACATCAGGCGAGTCACGATTGGGCGAGTCAGCTATTGGCTGGGAAAGCAAAAGTATTCGATTTAAGCGGTGCATTTCGCCTACAAGATAGACAAGTATTTGAGCAGTATTACGGCTTTAAACACAACCAAGCGCAAGCATTAAGGCAAGCGGTTTACGGGCTGGCTGAGTGGTATCAGGACTTAATTGCTGAAGCCAAATTTGTCGCCGTTCCTGGATGTTACCCGACTGCATCGCTGCTAGCTACCAAACCTCTGGGACACGCAGATCTTCTCGATGCCAATCACTTCCCGATCATCAACGCAACCTCGGGCGTAACTGGGGCGGGTAGAAAATCAACTATGACCAATAGTTTTTGCGAAGTCAGTCTTCAGGCCTATGGTATTTTAAGCCACCGCCATACACCAGAAATCAGTGCGTATTTGGGTAGCTCAGTAGTATTCACTCCGCACCTAGGCAACTTTAAACGCGGAATACTTGCGACCACAGTGTGCAAGCTTAAGTATGGAGTGTCGGCAGAACAAATAGATGCCACATACCAAAATGCGTACGGCAATCAACCCATGGTGAGACTGGTTGAACAATCGCCTCGGTTGGATAACGTTGTTGGGCAGAACTTTGCTGACATCAACTGGCAGTATAACCAAGACACCGGTTATGTGGTGGTCACCAGTGCAATTGACAATTTACTCAAAGGAGCTGCAAGTCAAGCCGTGCAGTGCGCCAACTTAGCCTTTGGCTTAACGACATCAACTGGATTGATTGGGCGTTAACATGGATAAACCCGTTGTCGTTAAAGTCGGGGGAGCATTGCTTGAGAATGCCACTGCACTACAAAATTTATTGGGTGCTTTGCAAACCATGCAACAAAGCCGCCCTGTCGTGCTTGTGCACGGCGGTGGTAATGGTGTTGAACAGTTAATGCAACAGCTGGGGCTCAAGACTGAAAAACATCAAGGACTACGTGTTACTCCAGATGAACATATGCCAATTATTACCGGTGCACTAGCAGGTACGGCCAATAAAGCTATTTGCGCCGCCGCTTATGCGTTGCAGGTAAATACCGTCGGACTGAGCTTGTTTGATGGCAACAGTGTTAAATGTGAAGTTCTGTCAGCGAAACTGCAAGCAGTTGGCACCCCTAGTCCGGACCAACCGCAATTGTTGCAAAGCCTGCTCGCTGCCAAGCAGTTACCCGTTATCAGCTCTATTGGTTGCGACCCCAGTGGACGTTTGCTCAATGTAAATGCCGACCAAGCAGCAACGGCTCTTGCGCAATTACTCAATGCAGACCTTTATCTGCTTTCCGACGTTCCAGGTGTACTCGACGGCGATAAGCAATTGATTAGTTCACTGACACAGGTGTTAGCTACACAGCTAATTCAAGATGGTGTTATTCAGGCAGGCATGCTCGTTAAAGTTTATGCGGCGCAAACTGCCGCAACTACGTTGGG
>CAXRGW010000072.1:0-5424 GCA_964230255.1 Alteromonas sp. | reverse complement strand
GATCCAGAGGCAGAATAACCATGGCCGCACTTGGCAAAATTCGCAAAATGCACGTGCACACCGAGGCACAATCTGATGGCTCACACCTCGCCCATTATCGTTTACCCGTGGGCGATGAAAAAATCGATATGAATGGCCTGATTGGCCGCAATATCACGGTTGTGCATACCGGTGAAATCAATTGTGTGCACTGCGATGCCAAAACCAAAAAGAGCTTTAATCAAGGATACTGTTATCGCTGCTTAATCACTTTAGCTCAATGCGATTGCTGCATTATCAAGCCAGAGCTTTGTCATTACTCCGAGGGCACATGCCGCGAACCGGAATGGGGTGAGCAAAATTGTTTGAGTGATCACTTTGTGTATCTTTCCAACACCGGCGCATTAAAGATTGGTATTACTCGCCATGTTACTGATGGCGTGTCGTCACGCTGGATCGATCAAGGTGCAACCCAAGCACTACCGATATTGCGGGTATCTGAGCGATTAGTCAGTGGTTTGGTAGAGCATGCAGCAAAAGCACATATTGCCGACAAGACCAATTGGCGAACTATGCTCAAAGGCCAGCCCGATGAACTCGAGATTCAAGGCAGGGCAGAACAAGTACTCGATGCCATTGCGCCTGAAATCGAAGCGATTCGTGCTAAACATGGTATTCAAGCGGTGCAGCCGGTCGAAAGCGACCCCATTAGTATTCAATACCCAGTGACGCAGTATCCAGAGAAAGTAAAATCGATTAATCTGGATAAGACACCGAGTTTTAGTGGTCAACTACTAGGTATAAAAGGCCAGTATCTTATGCTCGATGGAGACCGTGTAATAAACATGCGTAAATACGCCGGTTATAGACTGCAGGTTTCCTAGAAAAGAGAATGGGGAGTTGATGTGAAGGTTAAAGATAAATTTTTGTTTTTATGTGCCCTTTGCGCATGGGTGTTATTTTCGCCAATGCACAGTTATGCCGATTCGCTGAAAATGGTCACGACGGAGTGGGAAACCTTCACCGATTTAGGCTTACACTCTGAGCGCATCAACACCATTGTGACCGAAGCCATGGAGCGCGCCGGACATTCGGTAACTATCACTATCGAGCGCGAAGCTTTCGCAGCTAGTGGTTTAAACTCCGGTAAGTTTGACGGTCGTATCGATTTCATTGACTTAGCTGAACAAAGCGACCACTTCGCGTATTCCGACCGTTATATACCGTTGTATTTACACCTTGTGAGTAAATCGCCAGATATTGAGCGCGTGCGCAGTTTCAGTCAGATCCGTAATTCTCGTGTCGCCGTAGAGAACCGTTACGCCTTCACACCAGAGCTACGCTTAGTTCGCGAAATCAAGTGGTCACGCAATTCCACTACATTTGACACCATATACAATATTGCCGACGAGCGGAGTAACTACTTACTTACCGACTCGCTCTATTTTGACGAATTTAATCGTTTACTGATGGATATTAACCAAGAACTTCTGCACCGCAGTACGCAAAGCCTATTCACCACCGGCTTGCATTTGACCCTTAGTCGGCAAGTCGAAAATGCTGAAAACATTCTGCAAGACTTTGATACTGCGATTCAATCTATGCTGGTAGACGGCACCTTAAACAAGCTATTGGGCTTGGCGTGGATCAAGGCAGACAGCGACGCTGATGGTGTACAAGAATTAATTAGCTCGAGCGATACTCATCATTTGTTGAGCATGTTAAACGGCAGTGCTGAAGACGCCGCCAACGTTGCTTATGCGTGGAATACAAGTCGCACTGCACCAGCGCAGTTTGTAGTTGATGGCGAACGCTTTGCTGATTGGGAAGAGGCACGCCAGTACCTACTCAGTAACGGCAAACAAAATAGTGAATCCGAGCGACAAAGCCACTTAGATCCCAATTCATACGAAGAAATTTTAGGTGCTTGGTAGCTAATTAGCCGCCATTAACCTATAGCTGCCACCGTGGGATCGGTAGCTCCTGACCTCCGGAGGGCCAGGCATCATCATATCATCACCATCTCCTGGGATACTAGTTTGCATAAGTTGTATGGTCGGTTCTGGAGTATTGCCATTAAACGTTAAAGTAATGATATCTAAGGTGCTAAAGCCGCCGAGTTCTGGATCATTGGCAGATAATTGAATGCGGCCTTTGCGCTGTGCTTCTACCCCTTCCTCTTGCCAAATTTCAAGATAGGATGCGTTTTCTTCCATGATTTTTTTGAACACTAAACGCAAGGGCATAGCGTAATCTGTGCTCGTGCTATAGCCCTCATAGGGGGTTTGATAATTAAACTCGGTGTTCTTGGGAGGTGATTGCATGTCTAACACGTACACAACTTGGGTTATGGGATATTTAACAATGAATCCACTTTCAGTATTCGAACGATCGTAAACGAATATGGCAGCCGCGGCTGCAATGGCCACAACGACTAAAACAATTGCACTGATTTGCTTCATGGCATGCACCTAACTGTCACTCTCTTATTATTTGCAGAAATGGGGTCAGAGTAAATGTTTCTTGTACTGGGCAGAACAAAGCCTCTACTCTGACCCCACTGTTAAACTGTAATCTCCGAATAACAATACACTCGGTTACGGCCGGCATTTTTCGATTGATACAAGGCCGTATCAGATTCGGTAAACAGTTTATCCAAGCATTGTTTTGGGCCAATCGTAACTTCAGATATCCCAAAACTCGCCGTGATTTGGAAATTATGACCACTTTCAGTTGTATCGATTTGTTCAATAACGCGACGCAAATGTTCAGCGATTTCTTCGGCGTGCTTTTGGTCACAATCGGTAAGGAAAATACCAAACTCTTCCCCTCCTAAGCGGCCAATAATGTCTTGCTTGCGACATTCTTGTCGAACAATAGAAGCGACTTTAACTAGCGTCCAATCACCTACCGCGTGACCATACTTATCATTGATTTGTTTAAAAAAATCTAAGTCAAAAATAATAAAGCAGGCCTTTTTATTCCGTGCGGGACGGCTGGTCATAATTTTGTTGGCTTCTAGATAAAACTGACGACGATTCTTCAATGAGGTTAAACCATCGGTTTCGGCCAATCGCTTTAACGCAGATTGCATGCGGTGCGAGCGTACTAACCAAATCAAACCAAAGGTCAGTAGCGCGGCCATAAATAACAGAATGACTAGTTGGTTCTGTGCCGACGCTCGAGCAATCTCGGCCTCGGCCTGCAACAGTTGGTTTTGATTATTGGCCAATACTAATTGCTGCTGTTTAACTGCGTATTCGTGTTTGGCTTGCTGAATTGCAATGTTCTGCAGCTTAACCTCATCAATAAAGGCTTTATCGGTACGTGAATGCTGCACAAAATACTCAAGTGCTTGATCAAAATTACCACGTGCCTTTTCTACTTGGTGGAGTACGTAGTACGCATTGATCGCTGGTTCGTTAAACTTGGCGGTTTCAGAGTGACTAATCGCGTTTTCAGCGGCTTGTTGAGCAGCATCTAAATCGCCTAAGCCCCAATCGATTTCAGCGCGCAGCTGGTAGTATTGCGACAAAATACGCGAATAGTTACTCGCCTTCACGGCCGCCTCAATTCGCGATAAGGTTTGACTCGCCTGCGCCGTGCGCCCCTGGTCAATTAAGTAACGCACTTTATTCGATACCACAAAGGCCGCATACAAGGCTTCGCCATTGCCACTACAAAACGCAATGGCTTCATTCATAAAGTCTTCGTCAATTGCGATTGATGGATCGCGGACAAAGGCTTCAACCTTCATATAACGCGACAAACACTCGGTACGAGGATCTAAGCTCCGCGATAACATGACTTCCGCTTGCTCAAAACCCAATGAATATTGACCTGAAGCGCTGTAAAAAAGGCCGGTAACCAAATCACTTTGATCGAGTAAGTTCTGGTCACTGATTTGAGGTTTAAGAGCAAAGACCTGCTCTAAGTAAATTGAGCCGTTGTAAAAATCGCGATTAACCGCGAAGTTATTCACAATAGAATACAAAGCGCGGAATTTTACTGATGGATGAACCGTGGTATCGATTAAACGTTGATAGGCATCAATACCTTCTGAGAACTGCCCCTGTAAGGACAACAAAAAAATACGCAAATATGTGAAGTAATCACGTTGGTAGCCGGTGAAGTCACCTTCACTGGCTTCTAACTCATTTATCAGTGTCGCAAAAGCAGCAACGTCGGAAGTACGCAGTGAATCAGCGCGCTCAAGTTTGTCTTGTAGCGATTCGGCCGACGCGCAGTGCACAGTGCACAACAGCGTCAGCGCCAACAATAGCTTCCGCATTACCGGTTACTGATAATGCTTAGTTGAAACGAATTGAGGTTTCTTCCTTGCCCTCTGAATCATCGTCTTCGCCTGGCTCTTCCTTCGGCTCTTCTTCTTCGGCAGGAACGAGTACACACCATTGCTTGTCAGGTGTTTCTTCTAAGTTATCCATAGCTTGAAGGACTTTATCCCGCATCACTTGGGCTTCGGCACTGTTGTTTTTATTGTACTTGGCGGACGCGCCAAGCTGCTCGAGGAGTTCAATAGCTGACATCATTAATATCCTTTAATTTGTAGTCTAGGGTAACGTAGGGTCTGATAAGTATTATTCGCCAAAGTGTGGCGTAATACAATCAAACAAGCGTGGAAAATTTAGCCATTTGCCAACCAACGAGATTTTGTTAAGTCACAGCGCTTTTGACGTGTCTTACCTTCCTCTTCCGGCAACAAAACGCGTATAAAATTCAATTTTTTGGCAATACTATCAATAGCATGGTGATCAAAGCGATACTTTGAATACATGCAGTCAAACCCCATTTGCTCAAAAGTCATCGGTAGTAAAGCGCTAATAACTTCAGTCGCTAAACCGGACTTGGCCGCTGTAGGATCGAGTAAAATACCCATCTCCACCGAATTATGCGGGTCGTCGCTAGCCAATAAACCCAAGGTACCAATTGGCTGATTGTTTTCATTAGCGACCAACAACCAAAAACAGTCTTGGCTGCTTGGATTTTGGGTTACATCAATACAGCGCTGAGCTGCTGCCATTGACTGTTTTTCACTCATCGCATCGGCAATATGACTCATAACTTCAGGTGATTGATACAACGAGGCAACAAAATCTGCATCGGCGCTAGTCACCAATTGACAGTTGAGCCTCGCGGTACTGAAAATGGGTTTCTCGGTGCTGGGTTTCTTTTTATTTAGCTTAATGTTCATCGGCGATCACTTGTTGCAGTGCTGCAATTCTATCTGCCATGTCGTTATTACGCTGCAACTTTGTAGCTGGCGGCACCACCAAAGTACTGTGCTGAAACACTTCAGCCTGTTGCAGTTCACTTAATGGCAACCATTCAATGCGTGGCTCATGAATCGGCAACGTCGGCGCTTCGTATAGAGCTACTTGGTGTTCCATAGGATAGTGCGCGGCTACTTGCTCGACCAGTAAACCG
>CAXRGW010000071.1:0-16095 GCA_964230255.1 Alteromonas sp. | reverse complement strand
AATTTCACCACGTGTAATAGGTTGGCGATACGCTATTAATGCCAGTGTTTCTAGCATGGCGCGTGAATAACGCGGTGCGGTTTCTTGCCAAAGACGCGATAAAAACGGGCTTAATGCATCATTGGAACGAAAACTATAACCAGTCGCCAATTGATGCAACTGAATACCGCGACTGGCGTAGTCTTCTTGGATTTCACTTAAGATTTTATTGAGCTGCTGGGCGGAAACTTTAAAGTCACTCAGTACTGTGGCTTGCATACGCTCTTTCGACAATGGTTCTTCAGCGACAAAAATCGCGGCCTCGACCAGTTGCTTTAATTGTACATCATTGATTTTTTTCATCGCTTAACCGTCATCGCTCTTTAACTTCACATGTATATGTGAGTAAGCCTGTGCTTGCACACAATCAATCAAGCCCTCCTTGACCAGTTCCAGTACCGCCAAAAAGGTAACTACTGCACCACTACGCCCCTCTTCTGCAGTATACAGTTGATGCATAGGCACAAATTCTGAGGCTGACAGTGTTCGGATAATATTGGCCATGCGCTCGCGGGTTGAGAGCACTTCCCGAGCGATCTGATGATGTTCAAACGCTTCCGCACGTTTCATCGCACTTTGAAAAGCTAATACCAATTCTTTTAATGTTGTCTGCGGAATGATCTTAATCGGTGTAACGTCTTCAGCAGCAACAGCTGTGGCATTAAACTGATCGCGTTCTAATCGAGGTAATTGCTCGAGTTCTTCAGCGGCTTGTTTCACCACCTCGTATGCACGCAACCGGCGGATCAGTTCAGCGCGAGGATCTTCTTCTTCGTCGGGTGCATCATCGTGTTTGGGTAGTAATAGGCGAGACTTTATCTCAGCTAGAATAGCAGCCATAAGCAGATATTCGGCAGCAAGCTCCAATTTGAGCTCCTGCATCATGTCGACGTACTCTATGTATTGCTTAGTCACTTGCAATATTGGCATGCTGACGATGTCAACTTTTTGCTTGCGGATCAAATATAGTAATAAGTCGAGCGGCCCTTCAAAGCTGTCTAAAATCACCTCTAACGCATCAGGGGGAATAAACAGATCTTCAGGTTTTTCAATAACTGCTTCACCGTTTACAAAGGCTAACGGTAATGGTTGTTGTACCGGTTGAGATAAAGGGTCTGTGACCTTGTCTGACATTACAGGAAAGGCTCCGGATCGCCGCTACCATAGCGAATAATTTCGCTGTTGCCGTCGGACAAATCAATCACTGTAGTCGGCTGCTCGCCTAGGTATCCACCATGAATAATTAAGCCAACTAACTTCTCTAACTTGTCGCGAATGTCGTCTGGATCAGATTCCGCCATATCCTCTCCCGGGAGAATAAGCGTAGTTGACATAAGCGGTTGCCCAAGCTCTTCCAACAATTGCAACGCAATATTGTTATCCGGTACCCGAATACCAATTGTTTTTCGCTTGGGGTTCTGCAGCCGCTTCGGTACTTCCTTAGTCGCCCGTAAAATAAACGTATAGGGACCGGGGGTGTTATTTTTGATTTGCCGAAAGGCGATATTGTCAACTAACGCGTACTTAGATAGCTCAGACATATCGCGACACATGAGCGTAAAGTTGTGGTCTTTACCGATTTCACGAATACGGCAAATCTGGTCAAGCGCCTGCTTGTTATCTATCTGACAGCCGATGGCATAGCCTGAATCGGTTGGATAAACAATCACCTCACCGCGATTGATTAACTCACACGCCTGCTTAAGCAAACGCGTTTGCGGATTATCGGGATGGACGTAGAAAAACTGGCTCATAACGGTTGCGCTTTCGTTATAGGGCTTGCAATAGGCCAATCATGCCATATTGGTTTTATTTCGTCAGGAATTCTTGAACGTCGGCCTAACTCCGTCCACCGGCTAGGGTAATGAAAATCTGAGCCGACTGAACCTTTCAATTCATGCTGATCAGCGATTTCAAGCAGTAATTTCTGCTTTTCAGGCGTTAAGTTTGGATAGTTAACCTCGATCCCATCACCGTTAGCGGCCGCAAACTCAGCCACTAACCGACGCAACCACTTGGTAGTCATATCGTAGTGCGTTGGATGCGCCAATACCGCCTGACCGCCCGCATCGTGAATCCACTCTATCGCCTCGGTAATGGTTATCCAATGAGGGGCAACAAATGCACGCTTGCCCTTGCCAAGGTATTGCTTAAAAGCCTGCTGATGATCTTTAACAAATCCAGCTCTGACCATCGCATGAGCGAAATGAGAACGCGTGATTTGCTCATCGGTTCGGTCATGTAGAACACTCTGAGCTTGAGTAAATCCGGATATTGTCAGCTTGTGCGCGATTTTTTCTGCGCGCTTTTTCCGCGTCTCGTGTTGCTGTTCGATACGGGCTCGAAATTGTTGGTTTGCAACGTCAACATTCAACCCAACGATGTGGATATCGAAGCCGTGCCAACGCGTTGATAACTCAATGCCATTCACAATAGTCAACGATCTCTTTTGTTGTGCTTGATATGCATGTGCTTCGTTCAAACCATCAATCGAGTCGTGGTCAGTGATTGATAGGACGTCGAGCTGCATATTGTGCGCGCGCTGCACTAACTCAGTTGGCGACAACTGACCATCAGAGTGCAAAGTATGTGAGTGTAAGTCTATTTTTAACTGACTTTTTGAATTTACGGTTGACACAAGAGGCATTTTGTTTTCTTCTATAGGCATAGTATACGTGTGTCAGTCAGCAATTCCTAAGCGATTCAATTAAAAACACACAAATAAACGAGATTTTTATGCAAACAATGAATAACAACACAACGTGGTGGTGGCACTCCCTGACTTAACGGGCGGTGCGCGTGTTTGCGTATATGGAAAAGACAAAGCCCGTTTTACACGGGCTTTTTTTATTTTTGGGCAGGAGAAAAAACCATCATGAGCTTGACCGAACTTGGCACTAGCATAGGTAAAGTCGAATCGATTTGCCAAGCGGCCAATTACGTAAGTGATCCACTTATTGCATTTGAACATTTGTGCCGCGAACACCAATGCGCAATGTTACTTGAGTCGGCAGAAATTGAGAGCAAAGACAACCTCAAAAGCTTAGTATTGGTCGACGCAGCACTGCGAATCGAGTGCAACGAAAATACAGTGAGTTGTGAGGCACTGAGCGATAATGGCGCGCATCTTATGCACTTAATTGAACACGCTTGTCCAACCGGAATAGAGTGCAAACCAATAAGCGATACTACGTTATTACTTACATGCCTTAACGACACTCAAATCGCCGACGAAGATCAGCGCTTAAAGTTACCTTCGGTGTTTGATGGTTTACGTATAATCCTAAACAACATTACTGCGATTAGAGATATTCCACATGCGGTATTCCTGGGCGGCGCATTCGCTTATGATTTGTTAGCCACCTTCGAGCAACTTCCGGCAGTAAAGCCAAGCGATAATCACTGTCCAGATTATGTTTTTTACGTGGCCGAAACGCTGCTGCGCATCGACCATCAAACCCGTACCACCGATATCGTTGGCAGTGTATTTTCAGGTCCCGATGTTGCCAACGCGTACTTGCGTATTAGTCAACGCGTTGAAACGCTAAAGGCGCAATTGCAAGAGTTACCTGATAGCTTGCCAGAGATGGCACATGATGCCATCGCAGGCGAGCTTGAAGTCGACAAATCGGATGCTGAATTTATTAATGACGTTGTTGGTCTTAAAGAGCACATACTGGCGGGAGACATATTTCAAGTTGTCCCGTCCAGGACGTTTTCCCTGCCCTGTCCGTCGCCTATTCACGCTTACGCAAAGCTCCGTCAACAAAATCCCAGTCCCTATATGTTTTACTTAAAAGACCGCGATTTTAGTATGTTTGGCGCATCACCTGAGTCAGCACTAAAGTACTCAACAGATACCAATATCGTCGAAATTTATCCCATTGCTGGCACCAGACCCCGTGGCAAGCGCGCCGATGGTCGTTTAGATCCTGATTTAGATAGCCGGATTGAATTGAATCTACGTGAAGATCACAAAGAAAAGTCTGAACACATTATGCTGGTTGATTTAGCGCGTAATGATGTTGCCCGTGTCAGTCGCCCCGGTACTCGGTATGTCAAAGATTTACTCAAAGTCGATCGCTATTCGCATGTTATGCATTTGGTCTCTCGGGTAGTGGGTGAGCTCAGAGAGGATTTGGATGCACTTCACGCTTATCAAGCTTGTATGAACATGGGCACCCTTGTCGGTGCACCTAAAGTAAGTGCTGCCACCCTGATCCGCGGGGTTGAACAACAACGTCGTGGTAGCTACGGCGGCGCTGTCGGTTATCTTAATGGTCGCGGTGATATGGACTCGTGTATTGTTATCCGCAGTGCATTTGTGAGCAACGGTACAGCATACATCCAAGCAGGTGCAGGCGTTGTGCACGATTCCGATCCCCAGTCAGAAGCCGACGAGACACGCGGCAAAGCACAAGCGGTTATCAATGCCATTTTAACGTCGCAAAACTTTACTGGAGAAGCATCATGATCAGCGTTTTCCTACTCGATAATGTCGATTCTTTCTCCTACAACTTGGTTGATGAATTACGCGCGCTCGATTTAGATGTGCGCGTGTTTCGCAACACCGTGCCGGCTGAGCATATCATCCAAGAAATGCAGGCTCAACAACAGCATAGCGATATTGTATTAGTATTGTCACCGGGGCCGGGCTGCCCATCAGAAGCCGGTTGCATGCCTGAGTTATTGAATATGGCAGAGGGACAGTTTCCTGTGATCGGTATTTGCCTAGGCCATCAAGCTATCGTTGAACACTTCGGTGGTGATGTGGTGCGTGCGGATCATGTTATGCACGGAAAGTCGTCGGATATCACGCACAATCACGAGGAACTGTTTGCCAATTTACCGCAACCTTTAGCTGTCGCCAGATACCACTCGTTAGTCGGTGACAATTTACCCGCAGAGCTAACGGTCATTGCGCATTTTGAAGACATGCCAATGGCAGTCTATCACCCACAGCAACGCATGATTGGTTATCAGTTTCATCCAGAATCAATTCTAACCGCTCAAGGCAGCCAACTACTCATGCAATCCTTACAATATTTAACCCGAACTAACACCGCTCAGGGAGCGATATAATATGAGTATGGAATCACGAAAACTTATTCAGCATCTAGAAGCGTTGTACAAGGGAAACGATTTATCGCAGGCCGACGCTTCAGCGATTTTTAGCAGTGTCATGCAAGGACAATTGGATCACAGCCAATTAGCTGCATTACTGATAAGCCTTAAAATTAAAGGCGAAATCCCAGCTGAAATTGCAGGTGCTGCCGACGCCATGCGCGCCAATGCCGCTAGCTTTGCACGTCCAGATTACGACTTTGCCGATATCGTTGGCACCGGCGGTGACGGCCATAACACCATTAATATCTCTAGTGCTGCGGCTATTGTTGCAGCGAGTTGTGGGATAAAAGTCGCCAAGCATGGCAATCGCAGCGTATCGAGTAAATCGGGCTCTGCTGACTTATTTGCCCAATTTGGGTATGAACTAATGTCATCACCTGACATTGCGCGCCAATGCTTGGACAATGCTAATTTTTGTTTTTTATTCGCACCTGTTTATCACGCTGGTGTTAAACATGCGATGCCGGTTAGAACATCACTCAAAACTCGAACCCTGTTTAACATTCTTGGACCATTGGCAAATCCAGCTAAACCGAGTCATAGCGTGTTGGGAGTATACAGCCCAGAGTTACTTCAGCCCTATGCAGATGTCGCCCAGCGTTTGGCCATGCCGCGCGCACTAATCGTGCATGGTAGTGGTCTTGATGAGATTGCCGTACATGGCGAAACGGCGGTGATCGAAATAGACGGTAAACAGCAAACTCAATACAGAATTTCCCCAGCAGATTTTGGATTAACTGAATATCCACTGTCGGCCATTACCGGTGGTGAGCCAGAAGTGAACCGACAAATGATCGCTGACGTACTTGCAGGGCAAGGTCAACCGGCTCATGAAGCGGCAATCGCCATGAATGCTGCCGCGCTCATTCACCTGCACGGTAAAACGCCTTCACTCGCTGCTGCTACAGAGCAAGCAGTCGACGCCATGCGCTCTGGTAATGCTCTAGCGACGATAGAAGCCGCTGCCAAGCAAAGTCAAACAGCACCCACGGAGCAATAATAAGTGGCTAATGTATTAGAGAAAATTGTTATCGATAAACGCGCCGAAGTTGCAGCGCGTAAACAGGCATTCCCGCTTGAGAGTTTTGTGAACAGTTTACAACGCAGCGAAAAATCGTTTTTTGGTGCATTATCTGCCCCTAACGCGGCTTTTATTCTGGAGTGCAAAAAAGCCTCACCGTCCAAAGGCTTAATTCGCGAACACTTTGACCTTGATGAAATTATTGCCGCATACCAACCCTATGCCGCCTGTATCTCTGTGCTCACCGATGAAAAGTATTTTCAGGGCAAATTCGAATACCTCGAATACGTTTCTCAACGCGTGAAACAACCCGTCATTAATAAAGATTTCTTTGTTGACGAATACCAAGTTCATCTAGGGCGTTACTACGGTGCCGACGCCATCTTATTGATGTTATCTGTATTGTCAGACGATGAATACAACGCGTTGCGTGACGTTGCGAGGCAATATCAAATGGATGTACTGACTGAAGTCAGTAACGAAGAAGAGATGCACCGTGCGATTGCGCTCAAAGCCAATATCATTGGTATCAACAACCGCAATTTACGCGACTTAAGTACCGATTTAGCAACCACTGAACGCTTAGTTCCGATGCTGGAAAAGGTGTCTTTCCCACATGTGGTGATTTCCGAAAGTGGCATCTATACCCAAGCTGATATACGTCGCCTCAGCTCCATTTGTGACGGCTTTTTAGTTGGCAGCGCCTTAATGGCTGAAGCTGACCTTGCAAAGGCTGTGAAAAACTTAGTCTATCCGCAAGTGAAAGTCTGCGGTATTACTGAAGTCGCTACTGCGCAGTTTTTAGCTGATAGTCCTGCGCAATATGCTGGGTTAATATTCGCTCCGCAGTCCAAACGAGCAGTCGACCTAGATCAAGCTAAAAATATAGTAGCTGCAGCCAACTTGAATTACGTTGGCGTGTTTGTAGACCAAAGCCCGGCACTAATTGTTGAATATGCTAAGGAATTGCAGCTCGCAGCTGTGCAGTTACACGGTGATGAATCAGTAACCATGATCAGCGCAATGCGCGACCAATTGCCGGCGAAGTGTCAGATATGGAAAGCCATTGGTGTAAATGCAGAGACGCAAAGTCAAGACGATATACCCGCAGTACTCAGCGACAATCATGATCCGCTATGGCAGGTGGTCGATAAAATTTTAGTCGACTGTAAAGTCGGTACACAAAGTGGTGGTACTGGACAACAGTTTGAATGGCAACTGATCAACAATATGGTCAATCACGAGCGTTTGGTGTTGGCCGGAGGCATTGGCCCTGATTCGGCGGCACAAGCCAGTCAAACAGGCGCCGCACTTATCGACGTAAACTCCGGTGTAGAAGATGCGCCAGGACAAAAAAATGAACAACAACTTAGCCAGCTTTTTGCAGCGCTTCGAGCGTATTAAGTAGATTTTTTATAGGTAGAACATGAATAAACTCGACACAAAATTCGGTGAATACGGTGGCATGTATGTCCCCGAGCTACTCATCCCTGCGCTTGATCAACTTGAGCAAGCATTTCTAGACGCGCAAAAAGACGATAGCTTTCAAAAAGAATTTATGGCTTTGCTAAAAGACTATGCGGGCCGCCCAACGGCGATGACATTGAGCCGTAATTTAGTCAGCAACCCGAAGGTAAAGCTGTATTTAAAACGCGAAGATTTACTTCATGGCGGTGCACATAAAACTAATCAGGTTTTGGGCCAAGCTTTGCTAACGAAACGCATGGGCAAAAGTGAAGTGATCGCTGAAACTGGTGCCGGACAACACGGTGTTGCAACGGCCTTAGCATGTGCGCTATTGGGTTTAAAAGCGCGTATTTACATGGGCGCTAAAGACGTCGAGCGCCAAGCGCCGAATGTATTTAGAATGCGTTTGATGGGCGCGGAGGTAATTCCGGTGAACGCTGGTTCAGGTACCCTAAAAGACGCGGTAAATGAAGCGATGCGTGACTGGTCAGCCAACTATGACAAAGCGCATTATCTATTGGGCACTGCAGCTGGCCCTCACCCATTCCCAACCATCGTGCGCGAATATCACCGTATGATCGGTGAAGAAACCAAAGCACAAATCCTCGAAAAAGAAGGCCGCTTACCCGATGCGGTTGTTGCTTGTGTTGGGGGTGGTTCTAATGCAATTGGCATGTTTGCTGATTTTATCGACGACCCAAGCGTGCGTCTCATTGGTGTTGAGCCAGCGGGGAAAGGTATTCATACCAGTGAACATGGCGCAGCAATTTGTACCGGTTCGAAAGGTATATTGCACGGTGCATACAGCTACATAATGCAAGACAGCGATGGTCAGATTGAGGAGTCTTATTCAGTCTCTGCAGGCCTCGATTACCCAGCAGTAGGTCCGCAGCACGCGTTCTTAGCCGATACCGGGCGCGCAGAGTACGTCGCAGTGACTGACGATGAAGCACTTAACGCATTTAAACTGCTAGCGCGCAAAGAAGGCATTATTCCAGCATTAGAATCATCACATGCACTAGCCCATGCACTGAACATGGCTGACGAAACAGAAGAGGAAACAATTATCGTGCTCAATCTATCGGGCCGTGGTGATAAAGATTTAGGTCACGTGATTAATATTTTAGGAGATGACTACTAATGGCCCGTTATGAAGCAATGTTCGAGCGTTTAGACGACGCGAATCAAGGGGCATTTGTACCGTTTGTAATGCTAGGTGACCCTGATGCAGACACCTCACTGGCCATTATTCGTCAGCTCATAATAAGTGGCGCAGATGCTTTGGAGTTGGGTATTCCCTACTCTGATCCAATTGCCGATGGCCCAACAATTCAAGGCGCGAGTATCCGTGCACTGGCGAAGAAAATAGCGCCAAGTGATTGCTTTACTATTATCAAAGCGGTCCGCGATGAGTTTCCAGAAGTGCCGATGGGCTTATTGTTATACAGCAATTTGGTACTTAAACGCGGTGTTGAAACCTTCTACAAAGATGCTCATGCCGCTGGTGTAGATTCAATTCTGATTGCGGATGTACCGCTGCGAGAAGCAGAGAGTTTCATTGCCGTGGCAGAGCAAAATGATATTCAACAGATATTGATTGCTCCACCAAACGCTTCGGATGAAACCCTAAGTACGATTGGTGAAAAGTCGTCTGGTTATACTTACTTGCTCGGTAGAGCAGGTGTTACCGGCGCAGAGACTGCGGTTGAGATTCCGGCGTCTGAGCTAATCAACAAACTGACGCAATACCACGTTGCCCCACCACTGTTGGGCTTTGGAATTTCCACTCCGGAGCAAGTGAAATCTGCTATTGATGCGGGCGCTGCGGGCGCTATTTCAGGATCGGCTACCGTTAATTTGATTGCCGCCAACCTAGACGATCAGGATGCAATGCTTGCGGCTCTGGACGCGTTTGTTCGAACCATGAAAGCCGCAACTGTGAAGGGATAATCAGTGATGTTGTATGTAATCTTCGCTCAAGATAAACCAGACTCATTAGCGCAGCGCTTAGCTGCGCGTCCCGCTCATTTGGCGCGCTTAGAATCACTGAATGCGCAAGGGAGATTATTTGTGGCTGGCCCTAACCCGGCTATCGATAGCTTAGATCCAGGTTCAGCAGGGTATACCGGTAGCACAGTTATTGCCAAATTCGAAAGCTTAACTGATGCACAAGCATGGGCAGATGCCGATCCATACCTCGAAGCGGGAGTGTATGCTTCTGTGACGGTAAAACCCTTTAAACACGTGTTGCCCTAGTTATGCCTGAGGCTTTAACCGTTAGCTCAAGTATTGAATTACCACTCGATGAAATCGAGCTTTCGGCTGTGCGCGCGCAAGGCGCAGGTGGGCAAAACGTCAATAAAGTCTCTTCAGCAATCCATCTGCGTTTTGACATAAACGCGTCCAGTTTATCGGAGCGATTGAAAGCAGCACTGTTAAAACGCAGGGACTCCCGGATTACCCAAGATGGTGTACTGGTGATTAAAGCCCAGCAATTTCGTACGCAGGAAGCCAATCGAAAAGACGCGATGGAGCGTTTAGCCGTAGTTATCAAGTCGGCAGCTTACGTTCCACCGCCGCGCCGCCCCACCAAACCCAGTAAAGCGGCTCAAAAGCGTCGTGTCGATGCTAAGAAACGCAATGGTATGAATAAAACGTTACGTGGCAAAGTATCATTTGACTAAGGTGTGTTGATCTTTGCGGTACGAATTTTGTTCACTTAAGACTTAATTCAGGATTGGTTCATGCTACTGCCGTATGCTTTAGCTACAGTTTACAGTACAATCTTGTAGTAATTCGACGAAAGAGTCTTATCTAAATGAAAAAGCAATGGTTTTTGGTGTTATGCATAATTATTGGTGGCATGTCTTTAACGATAAGCCCTACCGTTAGTGCACAACAGCAGCAACAAAACCAGGAGCTTAGTAAAGCCGAAGCCGCCGAGCGTGCTCGCGCTGAGGTTAAAGGCCGAGTTTTAAAAGTCGAAAAACGTCAAAATTCCTACCGAGTCAAAGTACTGCAAAAGTCAGGTCGAGTAGTCACAGTCGATGTGGATAAACGCTCAGGCCGAGTCAAACAAACCAATGATAAGTGAGTAGCACTATGCGTTTGCTAGTAGTTGAAGACGATGCACGATTATTAATGCAGCTGGATACCTTTTTACGCGGTAATGGCTATAGCGTTGATTTGGCCGATGACGGAGAAAAAGCGTTGTTCCTGTTGCGCGAACACCCCTACGATTTAGCCATTGTCGATATTGGTTTGCCCAAAATTGATGGGTTCGAATTAATTCGCACTGTCCGTACCGAAAAAGTTGAGTGCCCCATTCTGATCCTAACTGCCCGGGAGCGCTGGCAGGAAAAAGTAGAAGGTTTAGACGCGGGCGCGGATGATTACTTAACTAAGCCCTTCCACAATGAAGAGTTACTGGCGCGCATAAAAGCACATATTCGTCGAGCTTCGGGACAGCCAAATCCACTTATTGAACTTGGTCCAATTGCTTTAGATACTCGTTCTGAAGAAATATATATCAACGGCGAAACCTTGGACTTAACGGCTTACGAGTACAAGGTAATGGAATATCTAGTCATGCACCCTACCAAGGTAGTATCCAAAACCGAGCTCACCGAGCATATATACGACCAAGACTTCGATCTCGACAGTAATGTTATCGAAGTATTTGTCGGTCGACTGCGTAAGAAACTCGATCCTGACGGACAGCTTAAGCCAATTGAAACCCTACGCGGTCGTGGCTATAGGCTAAATAAGTCATTAAATGGCTAAACCCAGTATGTTGGCATTATCGCTCAGGGTTCGCAGCGTTATCTTAGCCATCATAGGTTTAGTGGTAATAGTACCGGCTATATTTTTTACTGTAGAACGCTCATATACATCTAGCCTTGAGCAAGCTAAATACAATGAGTTAAAGCTGATGAGCCTCGCCATGATCACGGAGTTTGAGCTCGATGATGGCGCTGCTTTTATGCCGCAACAGCTATTTGAGGAGCAACTTAACTTACCCGGCTCAGGGTTCATTGGATATATCATTTGGCAAGACACTATAGTTTGGCGCAGTCTTTCTGCCCTTGACTATATGGATCCTAATGTTGTTGATTTACCTAGCATTGGTCAGGAATACCAGCGAACCATGTCGATTAGCAATCAGCAGTATAGTGCCGATCGCGAGCCAGCTTTTTATTATGCATTCAGCGCTGAATACGAAAACCAAGGTGACTTTGAAAAAGTCAGTTTCTTAGTTTTCAACGAGCAATTTGGCTTTCAACAGAGTCGTCAATTGTTTATCCGCACCTTAAGGCAATGGTTAGCCTTACTTGCGGTTGTCACATTAGCCATTATCGTACTGATTGTTCAACGTGTATTAGCACCGGTAAACAGTATAATTGGCAATATTGAAGCGGCCGAAAAGGGCCAAGTTCAACGATTGACTGAAGTCTATCCCCCTGAATTAGAATCGCTAAAATCGAGCATTAATCAATTGTTAGAATCGGAAGCTGACCAGCGTCAGCGTTATAAAAACGCTTTGGGAGATTTAGCACATAGCCTGAAAACACCGTTGGCAATAATAAAGGGGGAAGTAGAGTTACCGGCTACTGCCGACGAGCCCCTAGCGCAAATATCGAATATTATTGAGCGCCAGTTAAAGCGTGCTGTGATAAGTAATACCGCACGTTTAGCGCCTATTGCTCTGCACCCTCTAGCGCAAAAGTTGTGTAACGCGATGCATAAGATCCACTCAGGCAAAGCACTATCAATCGACAATACGATGGCGGAATCTATCGCTATTAAAGCTGACGAAACGGATATCATGGAGTTGTTTGGTAACTTGCTGGACAACGCATGTAAAGCCGCCCAGCAACAGGTCAGTATCAGTGCCGAAATCTTTGAGCAAGCAATACATATCTATTTTGATGATGATGGTGAAGGCATCGACGAAGCTGATGCTACGCGGATTTTACAGCGGGGTTCACGGTTAGACACCTACAGCGATGGTCAGGGCCTTGGGCTTTCTGTTGTCAGTGACATTTTGGAGAGTTACAACGGTCATTTGCGCATCGAGCGCAGCCTTCTGAGCGGCGCTCGATTCGTCGTAATTATGCCTGAGCCTGTGGTTCTTGATGAGTCTCTACCGGATCAACATCACTAGATAGCAACACGGCTAACCAATGAGTTTCGGGGCGTGTCTCTAGTGCAATTTTAACGATCATCGTTAATGGTACGCTGAGTAACATCCCTACGCTACCGAGTAGCCACCCCCAAAAGATTAACGACAAGAACACAACTAAAGTGGAAAGGCCTAACCCACGCCCCATCAATCGTGGCTCGACCATATTGCCCATCACAGTATTAACAATAATAAAGCCCAAACCGGCTAAACCCGCAATATCAAAACCAAATTGTAGAAATGCCATTAACACGGCAGGAATTGCCGCAATAATTGATCCTATATTTGGAATGTAATTCAGCAAGAAAGCAAGTACTGCCCACAGCAAAAAATGGTCAACACCCAGGAGCCACAACCACAAACCAATAACAATACCGGTACCCAAACTAACCATGGTCTTAATCACTAAATAACTGTTCACAGAAGTGATAAACCGGTCAATGTGATTGAGTTTCATGTCTGGATCTGCCAAGGCAACGTGAATTCGGCGAGGCATGCTTTCCGCTTCAAACAACATAAAAACAATGGTCAAAATGATCAGAAACAAGTTGGATAGCACACCACCTAGGCCACCGAGCAAATTGGTTGTCATCGACATTGCCATGCCCGGATTGAAATGGTCGCGGATGAGTGAGGTATCGAGCATGATATTGAACTCAGCAAGTTTATCCACAATCCATGCAAACTGTTGAGACAATTGCTCGGTATAAACTGGCAAGTTCTCGCGAAAATCAGACATAGACTGACCAACTAATCCGGCCAACATGAAACCAAAAATCATGATCAGCAGTATAACTAGGGTAACTGAGAGCCACCTCGGCACATGATAGCGAGCCGACCAGTTAATCACTGGGCTACACGCAATGGCAATAAATCCAGAAAGCAAAAACGGCACGACGATTTCACTCGCAGCTTTTAGACCAGCAAGCACGATAATCAACGATGCCATGATTAAAAGCGCTTTTACTGTGGGTGATTTGGTATCCATAAAAGTATTAATTAACGATAATTTAAGACAAACTACCAAAACTGACGGAAGTTGAACACAACAATAGGAAACAAAAATCATCATGCAAATGAATCAAGCCACCATCCGTATTAAAAATCTTCGCCTCCGCACTTATATTGGCATTAACGAAGATGAGATTCGCAATAAGCAGGATGTGGTTGTCAACGTAAAAATCCATTATGACGCCGTGCAAGCAACTAACTCAGACCAGATGGACGATGCGTTGAATTACAAAACGATAACAAAGGCTATTATCAAGCTTGTTGAAGATAATCGTTTTTACCTTTTGGAGAAGCTCACTGCAGATGTATTAGCTATTGCAGCCGAGCATTCTTGGGTTAGTTATGCAGAAGTAGAGGTCGATAAACCTCATGCATTGCGATTCTCTGATTCCGTTTCACTCAGCCTATCGTGCAACAAATAGCGGGTTGAGCGATGAATATATTAATTACGGGTGGTACGGGGCTAATCGGGCAATACTTTATTGAACAGTATCACCACGATTACGGGTTTACTGTGATCACTCGTAATATTAATCACGCTCAGAAAATCCTCCCAGCTAACTGTGAATTTATCGATGACCTGCAATCCTTAACCGATCTCAGTGCCTTCAACGCGGTCATCAACCTTGCCGGCGAGCCTATTGTCGACAAACGTTGGACGAATAAACAGAAAAGGATTATTGAGCAAAGTCGCTGGCAAACAACTGAAAAACTGGTCGCGCTAATCCACAACAGTGAAAGTCCCCCCAGTGTATTTATTAGTGGTTCTGCGATTGGTTTTTATGGTCGGCAAAGCACGCGACCAATTAACGAGCAGTTCCAAGCGTTTTATGACGAGTTCTCTCATCATTTATGCGCCGAGTGGGAATCACTCGCGCAACATGCAGGGTCGTCCACCACGCGGGTTTGTGTGTTGCGAACGGGCATAGTGTTGGCAGACGATGGTGGTGCACTGGCAAAAATGTTATTGCCCTTCAAGCTAGGTCTTGGCGGTCCTATCGCTTCTGGTAAGCAATACATGTCGTGGATCCATATCAAAGATATGGTTAATGCGATTAACCACCTGTTGACTCGTCCTATTAGCCAGGGCGCATACAATCTAACTGCGCCGCATCCAGTAAACAATAAGCAGTTCGTTAAAGCCCTTGGTAAAGCACTTAATCGGCCGGCTTTCATGCCCATGCCCGAATTCAGCTTGCGTATGCTAATGGGTGAATCGGCGGACTTGTTAGTATACGGGCAAAATGTAGTGCCCGAAGCCTTGCTAAGAGAAGATTTCCATTTTTTATATCCACACCTCGATGAAGCACTTAGTGCCCTGTTAGATTAAACATGCGACACCCAAATGCAGCGTGGCGGACACTTGCCGAGTTGTCGTAAAATCTTAACTTACAAATGCCCCGCTACATAGCCACATTCCGCCACAGAACGTGCCGGCTTAGCATTGTTCCAAACCTTTAAACCATCGAGATCGCCGGCAGCAACAAAGCGAGTATCCACAGCGCCGGGACACAAACCCGTTATCGCAACATTGCGATCTCGCCGCGATTGCGCGCAACCATTCCGGTCAAATAATAATGAGTTAAGTTAGCGCGTGTTAAGCTGCTTCATGGCTTGATCGGCTGCTAAATCACGTTAATGGAATTTACCATGACCACCGATACCCGCATTATTGACTAAAACATCGATCGTGAATTGTAGTTGCTCCGTTTGCTCAAATACTTGCTTTGCTGCATCAGCGTGCGACAAATCAATAGCGATTACATCAACGCGAACTGAATGCTTGCTTTCTAATGCCTCTGTAAGCGCGAGTAATTTATCTTCTGAGCGGGCAAACCAATACTGGGTTGTCTCCTTTCTCAGCGTGAATTTTCGCAAGCTCTAGGCCAATCCCATTGAAAGCACCGGTAATTAATGCCGTAGATGTCATAATAATCTCCTCAGTTAAAAGTATTGTCTAAAACCGTTCTGTTTGATGGCGCTTATAATAGTGTGTCTACAACAATTGGCGACATCATTTGGTGCCAACCGATATGCAGATCGCGCCAGAATAGATGTATTGAAATTCGTTTATCCAGACTAAAACGCCATTTCGCGCAATTTAAAGTCAGCTTTCGCTTGACTCTTAGTTAAAAATCATTAACTTCTAGATGTTTAGACGTCTAAACATCTATACTGAGGTTCACATGAAAGCAGAAACGATCGCCCTGCACAGTGGCTACGAAAGTGAAGCAACAACGAAAGCAGC
>CAXRGW010000070.1:0-32578 GCA_964230255.1 Alteromonas sp. | reverse complement strand
TTCACCCGTATCGCTTAAGTTGCCACTAAAGCTATCAAATTGATGTATCTCGCTGATATGGGTATTTTTAGTCGACATAAAATTAATCGAACTGTTAGATAAATCTAGTTGCCAAGTGGCAAATGCTGATGAGCAGTACAGTAGCAGGCTCAAAACCATTAAGCGCATGGTGACTCCATTATTGAATTAGTGGTATTGGACGATGTTTTGCCAGTCGACGCGTTGGTCGCCTAGCACCACAAAGTCTGGATTCTCTACAGAATTACGTTGATTGTATGTTAACGGCTCAAAATCAGCGGCTAAAATCGTTCCGCCTGCTTCGGTAACGATACATTGCGATGCGCCTGTGTCCCACTCGCCTGTAACGCCTAAACGCATAAATACGTCAGCTTTACCTTCGGCGATAAAACAGGCTTTCAATGAACAGCTGCCTAGAGGCAGGGTTTGATAAATGCGTGTTGCACTCATGCGAGAGAAAACTTTTTCACGCGATTGACGACGACTAATGGCGATAATCACGACACTGTCTTCTGGCTTATCGAGTCTGCGGACATTGATACGCTCTGTTCCTTCGGGCGATTCCTTATAGGCGCCTTGACCTTTTGTGGCGTAGTATAAGGATTGTCCTGGCGGCCAAAAGATAACACCAATTGTAGGGACATTGTTCTCAATCAACGCAATGTTGACGGCAAAGTCACCGCTACGCGCGATAAATTCTTGAGTGCCGTCGATGGGGTCAATCAACCAATAACGCTGCCAATGGGCGCGATCAGCCAGTGTGCCTTGCTTGGTTTCTTCAGACATAATGGGGATGTCTGGCGTTTCGTTACGCAGCATGTCCAATATGATTTCGTTGGCGTGGTAATCAGCACTGGTGACCGGCGACTCATCCGCCTTGGCATAGCTTTCGTAATCGCCAGAGTCGTATATCTCTAGTACGGCAGAACCCGCTTTTAGCGCTGCGCGTTTGGCGATGTCCAGCAATACATCAGTGCTGTAATCGGTCATTTTGACTGTTCCTTTAACCAACGTTGCGTTAGAAATAATGCGGCAATACCGCGTGCTTCAATAAAGTCTTCACGTGCCAACAATACTTCTGTTTCTGCTAATGGCCATTTAATGACTTCTAAGGGTTCTGGCTCGTCGCCCTCTAACTTTTGCGGGTACATATCGCGTGCTATAACGATGTGCATCCGGGCGTTAAAAAAAGTCGGTGCCATACCTACGGTATGAATATCATGTAATTCATTGGCAGCATAACCGACCTCTTCTTGCAGTTCACGGTTGGCTGCTTCTAACGGTGATTCACCTGGATCAATCAGCCCCTTTGGAAAACCGAGCTGATAGGAATGTGTGCCAGCGCCATATTCACGAATGAGCAACAATTGGTTGTCTGCTGTGATTGGCACTATCATAACCGCCCCGCGACCTTGACCGGCCATTCGTTCAAACTGTCTAGTAGCCCCATTAGAGAATTCTAAATCAACCCGTTCAACGCGAAAAAATTGGCTTTTTGCAACAATTTCGCGGTTGTGGATAGTCGGTAAAGGTTTGTTAGGATCTATTTTACTCATGTGCTGAACCAGCTAAACTTGGACATCAAATCTATACTATGAAACCACGTTTAGCGATCGGTTTAAGTATTGATCGTATTTTTTCTATAGCTTACTGTAAAAGAAGGAAAATCGCTTGCCTAATCTTGCATGGAGTCAAATTGAAACAGTGTTGCTCGATATGGACGGCACATTGTTAGACTTGCACTTTGACAATCACTTTTGGATTGAACATCTACCGCTGAAAATCGCACAGAAAACCGGTAAGCCGGTAGAGCAATGTCGAGCGGATATGCTAGCGCATTACGAGCGCTTGATGGGGCAGATAGAATGGTATTGTCTTGATTACTGGGCCGATTATTTAGATATGGATATCGTTGCGGCCAAGCGCGACGTGGAGCACTTAATCGCTATGCGCGATGATACCTTGCCTTTTCTTGATGCACTTCGGGAAACTGGGCGCCAAGTGATCTTAGTCACTAATGCACACCCTGGTAGCTTGTCACTCAAAGTTGAACGGACAAAATTAGATAGCCATATTGATACACTGGTGTCTACCCATGTGTATGGAGTCACTAAGGAATCACAATTGTTATGGCAAAAGCTGCAAGCTGATTATAAGTTTGATCCAGCTAAAACACTATTTGTCGACGATAGCCTCACGATCCTATCCGCTGCTCAAGAATTCGGCATTGCGCATTTGCTGGCCGTGGAAAACCCGGACAGCAAATTACCTGCCCGCGAGATAAAAGAGTTTGAATCAGTGAGCGATTATCGGGATTTGCTTGATACTATCCGCGCCAACCTGATTACAACGAACTAGCGAGCAGATAAAATTATGTCATTGAAAGTAGTCGTCGGCTCTCACAATCCAGTAAAAATTAGTGCCGGACAGCGGTCGATTAGTCAGTGGTTTGATGGCGAGCACGTGACAGTTGAAGGTATGAGTGTGCCATCGGGTGTTGCTGATCAGCCTATGACCGAAGCAGAAACGCGTTTAGGGGCAGTTAATCGAGTGCGTAATTGCCTGCATGAACTCGCCACCCAAGACCGCAGTTTCGATTGGGTCATTGCATACGAAGGCGGTGTAGATAAGTTTGCTGATGGCCCGGCCACTTTTGCTTACGTAGCAATTAGCAACGGTAGTGAAATGGCCGTTGGGCGCAGTGCAAACTTACCACTTCCCCACGCAGTCTATGCCGAGTTACTTGAAGGCAAGGAGCTCGGTGATGTAATGGATAAGCATTTCGGCACGGTAAATATAAAACAGCAAGGCGGAGCAATTGGCTTGCTAACTAAAGGCCTTGCCACGCGTCAGAGTGTGTATGTGACCGCAACCATCATGGCGATGGCGCGGTTCACATAGTAACCGTTTTATAAATTGATTAGGCGGTAGCCATCGGCGTCGACATCAGTGAAAAACAGCGCTGATGCCTGATGCACTTCTTCATGCAAGCTGGGGTCGGGTTTGAATTTGCCGCTGACTGCAATATTGCGAAATGAGCTTATCCGCGCAACTAGATTAAGGCCAAGTAGATTTGGTTCAGTAACATTTGCCACGATTACACCGTTGTCGCAACTTAGCTCTGCGTTATACACACCCATGGGAATATTTTCTGTAGTGCCGGCGACACTGGCATTTAACCACTCTCCACGTCCGACAAGTACCGCGCATTTTTGGTCGAAATCGAGTTTATTTATGGTAACGCGAAAACGACCGCCCGCGATTACTGGTATTGGCAGTTGTACATTTGCTAACACTTGGTCCGTTGGCAAATATAAGATGAAGTTATCACTGGCTAATACCGGTTCACCGCTTAAGACGGTGGTTAGCTCGCCAGCAAAGGAAATTTCGTTGGCGCGACGCTGGTTTCCGGCATCCAAATCTAACGCTACAGAGCCCCACAATAAAGGTAAAGCAGACAAACTCCAGCTAACGTCTTTAATCGGTAAGCCATTAACGACCACGTTACGGGCGTTGCCGTTCCAAAACGTACCGGTTACGCCACTAATACTGATGTTATTAGGTAGCTCTACGCGACTGAGTACTTGATTCGCTGGCACATAAGCCACTAAAAATGTGAAGAATAAGAGTAGCGCTACAACGCCAATGCCGATTTTTGACTTCATGGTTTTCCTAACTGTAAACGGCGAATTTTAATTTGTCCCGGTGCTTCTGCTTCTGTTACATCGACCTGCAATACCACAACGCCCATGTTTTCGAGCGCATTTATCCAATCTAGCATTGCATCAAAAGGCACCTGATCAACCCACACTTGGAGTTCATCACCTTGTGGTTGCATACGCGAGATAGCAATATTGAAGCGATTAGTGGTGGAATTCACGGCCTGAGGCAAAGAGCCATTGAAGGTGCGTTGACCACCGTTCGAGCGACGCAATTGAATTGCCCGTTGTGCGCTTTGTTGCACCCACGCTAACAAGTCTTGGTCGCGCTCAATTTGCGCGTGGCGCTGCTCAATATTGGTCGATAGTGGCGACCAAATAACGAAATAAAACAGACCAACCACGACAAATACCGCGGCGACCGTCAAAATAATTTGTTCGCGCTCAGTCAGGGCTTTGTAACGGTCTAACAATGCTTGCATATGGGTTACCCTTTAATAATCACTGAGCCAATCACTTGATTGTCACGGTTGTTAATGGCGCCTTGCTCCACGGTGAAACCAGCTTGCTGAGCTTGAGTGCTAAACTGTTCAAGGGCCTCAAATGTGCTGGCGACGGCTTGTAAACGAAGTTCGCTGCGTTCACCATCAAAACGAATGGATTGCGGTTTAACATTAGTCTGCGAAAAGGCGGTTGAAAGCTGATCCAGCATTGCGAGCATAGTCAGGCCATTGCCGCCTTGCTCAAGCTTGCTCAGTTCGCTATTTACTTTACGACGCACATCACGATATGCGCCGATATCTGGAAAGCCGCGTTTGATTTCACTGTCAATCGCAGCACTTAGCTCTTCGTGTTGCTGATTTAAACTGCTTAGTGTAATAACCCGGTCGGCAACCGAAAGCGAGAGTGCGATAAACGCCAGTGAAGCCGCCAAGCGCCACCTCTTCCAGGTTGTATTGGTTTGCTTTTTAACCTTGTACTCGTTTTGCAGTAAGTTAAAGCTAGCAGTTTGACTGCCTTTAACCAACACATGCATAGGCATTTCAAGGGTCTGTGGTTGCCACTCAATATTGGCCAACGCACCTACTTCAATACCGCTGTAATCATGGATAACCAGCGGATCTTCTTGTTGCTTCGCGTAGTGAGTAATTGCCGGCATTAACCAGGTTTGTTCGCCTTGCATCCCACTCCACTGGTCTTGACGCACCAACCATTCGTTACCGACTTCCAATAGGCTCCAGCCTGCTTCTTTGTGAGGTAAGGCGAGTACATCTGGAATCAATTTGTCACAGAACAAGCCAGCATCTGCTAGCACGGCTGACCAAAAGTCCATTTGGCTGCGCTTTACAATAGCAACCGCTTGTTCGTTGCCATTTTTCGGGCCCAGAGCAAAAAACTGCTCGCTTACGTCAGTCGATATTTCATCTTCGAGCATGAATGGAATAGCTGCAATTGCCTTCCTGCCTGCGCGCGGTGGCAGTGTGACCCACTTGAGTAATATGTCACTACTTGGCGCTAATGCCGTAACAGGTCGCGAACCAGCGCGTTCGGCAAGAGTGGCTAGTTCACCTGCATTGGGTAACTCACCTGATGCGATGATCTCTTGCTCAGCATCTGAGTAGACAATCCAAAATACTGGGCTATTGGTGTCTGAGCCTAATCTGACTATCAGTTGCTCCATTTAGTATCGGCCTCCGAATTCGCGTCGCACTACACTAACTTTGTTGTCGTCACCCACAAAAAATACTGATGACATAGAAAACGTAGCGTTATTGTAACGGGTCTTTGTGTATAAAATAAAATATTGTGTGGTTACTGAAAACCACTGAGTACCTTCTTCATCGAGTTCCAGCGCAGTAATATCAGGTTCAGCCAAGAAGGTTGCTACATCATCATACCCATCTGCGGGGCGACTGGCGATAAGTCGCGCTGCTTGATCAGTGTCTAAACTAGTCACTGCTGCTAGCACTGGCGCAAGGTCTTCGGTTAGCGTATTGATATTGATCTGCATGCGCGCATCGTTGGGAATTGCGCAAATATATGGCAATAGTTGATTGATCCACTCAGGCGATACACCGTTGACCATGCGCAGCTCAGTCTTATTGAGCATAAGTGTATTGGCGGCCAAATAGGGATTAGGCAAAGACTCATAATCGATATCTTCGGCGCCAAAACTGCGCAGAGCATCATCTTCGTCTAACCAATCCGCTAGCGAGTCGCGCACTGTATCGGCGGTAAAAGAATCTAGTTCGGGCAATAAGTCTCGAGTGAGCATTAGGCGATGGAAAGCTTCCATGGCCGCCGTCACTTGCTCGCGACTGTTGGAGTCGTTGCTCTGAGAGTTAGCTTGCAAACTATTTAGGTTGAAACAACTCTGTAAATCAATCAATTGGGCTTGGATGCCACCATTGTCAAGAGGATACAAAAATTCCTGTGACCAAGGTTGATCTAAATGAATTTTGTCGCTGGATTGTTCAAATAAAAACTCGATAGATTTACGTGCGTATTGTTCAGCACCCAGTGCATACCAATAGGCTTGATTACTGTCTTTAATGTTGGCTGTACGTTGTGCCTGCAATTGCAAGCGAGCAACCATTTCCGTGCCGATCACTGCAACCAATGCCACTACCAGTAGCACTATAAGAAGGGCTGCGCCTTTAGCGCGTGAAATACTAGCTTTCACCGACGTCTGCCAGATTGCTAGTAACGAATTCGCGCCGAATTTCACCGTACGCTTTCGTTGTAATTATCACAGCTACCGCGCGTGGCAATACACTACCGTTGTAATTTTCATTCCAATCACGTTCTGATTCAGGGGCACCTTCGCGTTTGACAAAAAACTCGACTTGGAAGTCTTCTACACCCTCCAGCAATACGCGGACCTTTGGCTCATAGCCAATAACATTATCGACAAAATTACCGTACACACGTTCGAGTCGATTATCTTGAAGTCGGTAGGCGATGAGTTGCAAGTTGCTGCGTGGGAGCATCAGCTGTGGGTTATGCCAGCCTGTCCGCACGAAAGCAATTCCGTCAGCATCACTGTCTGACGTTACGCCACCGGTTAATACTGATTCTTGCAAATCGCCGTCGACTCGCGCAGGTCGCGGCACGGCTTGTAGTAGGTCGCGCTCAATAATTAACATCGCACGTTGCAGTTTCTCTAATTCGGCAAAGCGTTCACCCGATGCGCCATTGGCATCGATCATTCGACTTAAAAGCGCGGTGGAGGCAATGCCTATCATTGCAAAAATCGCAATAGCGATCATGATTTCGATCAGTGTAAAGCCGTGCTGGCGCTTCGAGTTATTCATTGGGCTTGGCCACGAAGCTGGTAACACTGGTGATTGAGCTGGCATATGTGGAGTCCAAGCCAACACTAATTTCTATGGCGCGTAAGTCGTCATCATTCGTCTTAGTCACTACGCGCTGCCAATGCCAGGTACGTCCGGCCATTTCGACACTGCCACGACGATTGTTAGCCGGTGGCCAACGATTATCCAAATGCGTTCTGGTGAGTTGATTATTGGCAATCCACGTTGCCAGAGTTATTTCTTCCAATAACTCAACATTGCGCAAGTGGTCGGTAGCCGTTTTCATGATAGCAGTGCCTGCGATCGCAAAAATTAGGATTGCAAACATCACTTCTAACAAGGTCATACCGGCTGCACGCTTCATAGATCTTCATCCGGTCGTAACAATGGGCCTAATCGTTGCAATGGCGCTGATTCTTCACCTTCTAGACGAAAGTAGGCTGGCTCATCATCGCCAAACTCAGGTTCATAACTAAACACCAGACTAAAAGGTGTAATATCCCCGCTGGACAGAATTAGGATTTGCGGTGGTGGTGGAGGCTCCTCTTCTTCACCAATTTCAACGCCATCTTCTGATACCGAAAGGCTTTCATCAAAGACACCGCGGTCAAACAAGCTATCTTCATTATTCCAAGGAAGGTCGTCGAGATTGAGCTCCATTGTAAATTCGATAGGTAGTTCTTGTTGCGCGAAGGTAGGTACATCGTTAATCGGTTGCCACTCATCTTCTTCATCGAGTATGGCAAAATGATAAGTGCCCTCTTCCTCGTCGACGTACAAGCCTAATTGCTGTTGATTTAAAATGGCGAAATCTGATGCCATATCGAACACTACTTGCAGGCGTTTTACTTGTTCGTGAAGTCGATCCGACTGGCTTGCGGAGAAAGAGTTATACATCACAACAGCAGCTGTGACGCCAATCATAAACAATACCACCATCACCTCTACTAGTGTAAAGCCTTTTCTATTTGATGTGGTGAAGGTAGTAAGCACTTACTTTTAGTTCAGGTAGTCGTTGATATTCCAATTACCAATATCGTCATCAGTGCCCGGCTCTAAATCTGGGCCGTTAGAGAACACGTCAACTATTCCCAACTCGCCTGGGCTAATTAAAGTATACGGATTGCCCCAAGGATCTTCTGGTAGACGCTGAATAAATCCACCGACCGGAAAATTTCGCGGTAGAGGTTCGATTGTAGGCTCCTCCACTAAAGCGTCTAAGCCCTGCTCAGTGGTTGGAAATACGTTATTGCGCAACTTATACATTTGCAGCGCGCCTTCGATATTTTGAATATCAATAGCGGCTTTCTTAAGCTGAGCTTCCTCTTGGCTTCCGATAATATTCGGGGCCACGATCGCAGTCATGATGCCGATGATCAAAATCACCACCATAACTTCAATCAAACTAAATCCTTTGGCTTTCATAAAAATCTCCAATTAGATCATATTGTTAAGCGATATGATCGGTAATAAAATTGCGATAACGATAAAAAATACAATCGCGGCCATTGTTAAGATAAGCACTGGACCAAGAATAGCTAATGCAATATTGACCTGCATCTCGAATTCACGCTCTTGGTTGAGTGCAGCACGGGCGAGCATATCCTGCAGCTCACCACTTTTTTCACCCGACGCGATCATGTGAATCATCATGGGTGGAAATACCTTGGTTCCGTCGAGTGAGCCGCGTAAACTTGACCCGCCTTGGACTTTACCCGCAGCTTCTACAATTAGCTGTTTTATATAAGTATTTTCCAACACATTCCCCGCAATCCGCATGCCTTCTAATACAGGTATTGCGCTTGCTGTGAGTATGCTTAAGGTACTTGCGAAGCGCGATGTATTGATACTCTTTATGACCTTGCCGAATACAGGAAAGTTTAATCGAATTTTGTGGGATTTTAACTGAAAGCGTTGATTACGCATTAATTGACGATAACCAACATACAATAGCACCAAACCCAAAACGACCAATAAACCATAGTTTTTGGTTGCATCTGACAAGGCGATTAAAAACTGGGTAACACCAGGTAATTCTTGCCCCATATTGTCAAATTGACCAACAATTTTGGGTACTACATAGGTCAAAAGTAAGCTAACTATCCCCAACGCCACCACCAACATAATGATGGGATAAATGAGTGCTTGAGTGATTTGATTTTTAACTACATTGCGACGCTCAGTGTAATCAGCCAAGCGATTGAGAACAGTATCTAAGTGACCTGATTTTTCCCCGGCCGCGACCATAGAACGATAAAGATTATCAAATACACTGGGAAACTCGCCTAACGCATCAGCGAGAGCAAAACCCTCTACAACCTTCGAGCGAATGGCCATCATCATATTCTTATGGCGCGGCTTTTCACTTTGCTCAGCCACTGCCAACAATGCTTCTTCGATTGGTAGCGCTGACTCAATCAAGGTCGCTAATTGCCGGGTTAAAAGCGCTAAATCTGCAACGCTTATCTTCGGTGAGAAAAGGGTAAACTTACCCCCTTTACCCGTAGCGGCTTTTTTCTCGCTCACCTCATCGACACTGAGCGGAATCAAATCCAAGTCACGCAACTGCTGCCGCACTTGACGAGGGTTATCCGCTTCTAAAACGCCGGACTTATTCTTCCCTGCTTGGGTTAAGGCTTTATATGCATACGCTGGCATATTAATCCTCGCGAGTTACGCGCAATACTTCCTCTAATGCCGTTAAGCCTTCAAGGACTTTTGCACAACCGTCTTCGCGAATACTCGGTGTGGTTGAGCGTACGTATTTTTCGATACTTTGCTCACCCTTACCTGCATGCATTAAATCACGAATAGTTTCATCAACAACCAATAACTCGTGAATACCTGTACGACCGCGATAACCGGTTTGATTACACTCAGCACAGCCTTTCGCGCTGTAAATAGTTGTTTTTGCTGCCGTTTCAATATCTAAACCGAGAATTGCTGCTTCTTGACTATTGGGTGCATGTGGCTGCTTACAGCTTGGACATAGCGTTCGAACTAAGCGTTGCGATAACACCGCGAGTAAAGACGACGACAGTAAGAACGACTCAATACCCATATCTTCCAGACGCGTAATTGCGCCAGCTGCGGTATTGGTGTGTAACGTTGACAGTACTAAGTGACCAGTAAGTGACGCTTGTACGGCAATTTGTGCAGTTTCAAGGTCGCGGATCTCACCAACCATTACCACGTCAGGGTCTTGGCGCAGAATAGCCCGAAGTCCGCGTGCAAAGGTCATATCAACGCGCGGATTAACCTGCGTTTGACCAATACCTTGGAGGTCGAATTCAATTGGATCTTCAACCGTTAGGATATTGCGGTCTTTACTATTTATCTCGCTTAAACCGGCATATAGCGTGGTACTTTTTCCCGAGCCTGTGGGACCGGTTACCAAGATTATGCCGTGCGGCTTGCGAATGAGCCCGGAGAACAAGTCGCGATTAACTTGGGTCATGCCTAAGTCTTCTAAATTTAAGCGCGCGTTATTTTTGTCGAGTAAACGCAATACTACACGCTCACCGTGACTGGCTGGCATGGTTGAAACCCGCACATCAACGGCTCGTCCTGCGATACGCAACGTAATACGGCCATCCTGCGGAACACGCTTTTCAGCGATATCTAGCTTGGCCATTACCTTGATACGCGATACCAGCATTGATGAAAGTTTGCGATTGGGGCGCAATATTTCACGTAGCACCCCGTCGACGCGGAAGCGGACTACTAATTGACTCTCGAAGGTTTCGATATGAATATCTGAAGCGCCTTCTTTGATCGCTTCGCCAAGCATGGCGTTTATCAGCTTGATGATCGGCGCATCATCTTCACTTTCTAATAAGTCTTCGGTATCGGGCAATTCTTCAGCGAGTGAGAATAAATCGCTCTCGTTGCCCAAATCTTCCATCAACTGCTTAGCTGCTGAGGAATCGCGTTGAAACGCGTTAGTGAGTACTTGCTCAAAGCGATCTTCAGTGATCTCTTCAAGCACAAATGGCGCACCACAGAAACGACGAACTTCAGCGAAAATATGAAACGGTGTCTCCGCTGTGTGATAAAGCACAGCGGGTGCTTCATCGGTCTCTAATATGACTTTGTGACGCTTGGCAAAACTAAAAGACAGTTGCGAGGGTTGTGCCTCTTCAGCCGCCTCAGGCTCAGCGGCTTCTAGTGCGGAGTCCTCTTCTAGCGTTTCAGGATTGGTTGATAACTCGCTCATTAGTCATCCTGTCCACGCTCGTCGCGCTCTTTTTGCAATAAGTACTCTTCATATGAAGGTGGTAGCGCAAGTGCATCATCCCATTCTGGAATCAATGGGCCCTCTTCATTTGGCATTAATGGCACACCTTCAGATTGGCGTTGTAGTTGCTGGGCGCGAATATAGTTGTACTTGCGGTGCGATATTTCGTTCATCGTAATACCGTCGCGTACGATTTTGGGGCGTAAAAACACCATCAGGTTGCGCTTACGCTTAGACGTAGAAGTGGTTTTAAACAAATGGCCAAGGAAGGGGATATCACCTAACAATGGGACTTTTGAGACACTTTCTTGGACGTCTTCATCGATTAGGCCGCCTAATACGATGGTCCCACCGTCATCCACAATAACCGTGGTTTTGATTTCACGTTTGTTAATTGAAATATCTACCGATGTTGCGCCACTCACGCTTGAGACTTCTTGTTCAATCAACATTTGAACCGCGGTACCTTCGTTAATTTGCGGTGTAACTTTAAGCTTAATACCGACTTCTTGACGGTCAACGGTTGTGAAAGGATTATTGTTATTCGCACTTGAAGTGGTACCGGTAATAATCGGTACTTCTTGACCGACAATAAAGAACGCCTCTTCATTGTCCATGGTGGTTAAATGCGGTGTTGCGAGTATGTTTGAATTGGTGTCATTACTCACGGCTTGAACCACCGCACCCCAACCGTCTTCAATGATGCCAGCAATAAGACCATTAGCACCGCCGAGGAGGTTAGCCAATGGCGTTAGGTTACCTTCAATCGTTTCTTCTGTTTCTATGGGTACTCCATTGGCTGAAGTCGTACTTCTTGTCACTATTCTATCCTCGGCTTGTCTGAGTGCAACGCCCAATGAACCGACTGGCACTACGCCATTAGTAAACTGTGTACCACCGCCAGTTTCTGATAGCCACTGCACACCTAATGTAGCGCCGTCACCTTCAAAGACTTCAACGATTATTGCTTCAACTTGAACTTGGGCACGGCGCACATCCAGCTGGCGAATGACTTCATCCAGCGAGCGCATCATGTCGGGTTCTGCAGTAATGACCAGTGAGTTTGAATCTTCGTGTGCGTCGATGCTTACTTCGCGATTGCTTGTACCGCGGCGACTAGAGCCACTACTTTGTTCTTCAGCTTGAATACTGGCGGATACGCCTTGCAGTACTTTCACTAGGTCTTCAGCTTTGGCGTAATTTAAGAATATAACGCGGGTGTTACCGCTGGTCTCAAGCTCTTGGTCCATGCGTTGGATTAGGTTGATCAGACGCTGACGCGCTTTAACATCACCACTCACAATAACGCTATTGGTGCGGTCATCAGCAACTACGCGGGGGTCAGATTTCGCGCCTGTTCCGGCCTGTTTGCCTTGTGATTTGTTAATGCTTTCAATAATGCGAACCATTTCTGATGCAGAGGCGAATCTGAGTTTAACGATTTCGACCTCTTCATCACCCGCGCGGTCAACGCGCTCGATGATTTCAACCAAACGGTTTACTACAGCCGCACGACCGGTCAACATCATTACGTTTGAGGGGTCGTGGCTCACCACATTTCCGCCGCCAGCTTGGTCATTGAGTTGACGCAGAATAGGAGCAAGTTCACGGACTGGCACATTGTATACCGGCACCACGCGAGTGATGAATTCATCACCATTCATTAGTGAACCTTCAACAACCGGGATATTTGACGCTTTAGCATCTTTTGAACGTACCACTTTCAGGATGCCGCTCGGCATTTCAACTACCGCATATTCGTAAACTTGCAGTACATTTAGGAAGAATTGATAGTATTGCTCTTCGGTTAAAAGATCGTAACTGCGAACGGAAATTTTGCCGCGTACATTAGGGTCAACGATAATTGTCTTCTTCAGATTCTTACCGACAATATTGATGAATTCGCTGATTTCCGTGTCTTTAAAGTTCGGTTGGTACTCTTCAGCACTAACGCCAATAGCGTATGTAAAGCTGAACGATAAACCTGCTACCAACAAGAGCCTTAGATTTAGACGGCGCATAAAGCCCATAGTATTCTTCCTATTCCTCATCACTTGCTTCTGGTAAATCCAGATACAAAGTCAAAAATTGTTCGTCACGTAAAACTGTTAACTGCAATGTGTCAGCGGTGCGCAATTCGACCATGGCCTCACGTGCTTGTTGCGGTTCAGTTACATCAAAACCATTAATTTCGGTGATTACGTCACCGGCCACTAAACCTACTGAAGTAAATAATGCCGGATTCTTACCCGGTCGTACTCGATAGCCTAGCAGTTGACCATTAACTTGTGCCGGAGAAATCGATAAGAAGTCGGTAAAATTCGCTGGTTGTTGGCGCAATTGTTGAGTGGCTTCTAATGCTTCGTCACTCAAACGCTGTTGAGGCGCTGGCGCAGAACCTTGTGGTTGAGGGCGTGCTGCTTGACGACGAGTGCGATTGGCTTCATCGAAATCAACGCCGTCGAGCATCAATGTTTCGTTGCGCGCACCATTGCGAATGATGACGCGATCACTGAACACTTCGCGCAACGTAGCATTGGTGCCTTCAATTTTCTCACCGATGCCGTAGGTCTGTTGCGCACCACGGTGCTCAACGATTGCAGCACCATTCGCCTCCTGAGTGGAGGCGACTACACCGGTCAGAACTAGGTTCAAAGATGTTTCTGGCGCGTCAGTGACTGATTCTTCTTCCACAACAACTATTTGCTGATTTGACTCGCCAAACAGATTCAAGTGCTTAATCGCGCTTAGATTGATTTGATTAGAATTGGTATCGATCGAACGGTCCACGTGGCGCTGTGATATCACACCATTATTAACATTTGGCATGGGCACCAATCGCCATGTAAGCTCGGCTAAATAAGCGATAAGGTAAATCGCCAGCAATACCACGAGAACGATATTGATCAGAGATTGTCGCTGGTTAAAAAATGAAATAGCAGCTTGCATGGTTGATTTTATACTGTCTTTTTATCGTTATTGAGTCGGGTCATAAAGCAGAGGGCAAAGGCACATACTGCAAATTGTGCGACTGTCTATTCTTGAGTAATGAGTAACACACCCCATAATAGCCCAGAGTGCGTCACGGTCACAACACTAATGCATAGGTATGATACAATTATGACAACACAAAGGGTGTATTAATTCCCTATGGATGAGACGAGTACCGTAGTTCGACTAGATAAATGGCTGTGGGCCGCGCGTTTTTTTAAAACGCGAGCGCTCGCGCGTGACGCTGTTCAAGCCGGAAAAGTGCACTATAACGGCCAGCGCAGCAAACCAGGCAAAGCGGTCGAGCTTGGCGCCGTGCTGCGGATCCCTGCCGGGTATGACATTAAGGAGATTGAAATCCTTGAACTGTTCGACAAACGCAGAGCCGCGCCACTAGCGCAAAAGATGTATCGCGAAACTGCTCCGAGTATGTTGAAGCGTCAACAGAATGCTGAGGCACGCAAAGCGCAGGCGTTCCACAATCCTCGTCCAGAACAGCGGCCAGATAAAAAGCAACGCCGCGAGCTAATTAAATTTAAACACCAGTAAAATCCGGTTGTCGGTTGCCAACCACTTGGAAAGATATGAATAACGACCAGTTACAAAGATATATATTCCCTGACGCCAGCGTGCGCGGGGAGCTCGTTCAATTAAACGACAGTTATGCGCGCTTAATCAAGTCGCACAATTATCCACAAGCAGTTAAGCAGCTGTTAGGTGAACTCCTTGCGGCAGCGACGTTGTTAACTGCAACATTGAAGTTTAAAGGCGAAATAAGCCTGCAAATTCAAAGTGAAGGAATTATCAAGTATGCCGTTGTCGATGCAACTGACAATCAGGAAGTGCGGGGCATTGCGCGTTGGGATAAGAGTGTTGAAAGTTGGCCGGAAAACTTTACAGACTTGTTCCAAAAAGGTGTGCTTGCGATAACCATTACTCCGGCAAAGGGTGAGCGTTATCAAGGTTTAGTCGGCTTGATTCAGCCTACTTTAGCTGAGTGTTTAGAAGATTATTTCACTCAGTCTGAACAATTGCCGACGAAAGTTAAATTATTTACCGATACTAAGGACGAAGCGGTAAAAGCAGCAGGCATGTTACTGCAAGTATTGCCTCGCGACGCCAGTGCTACCGATCTAACCCAGCACCGCACGTTTAGTGATCTTGCCGTGCTAACGGATACCATGACAAGTGATGAAATCCTGACATTGGATGCCCAGACGGTGATGCATCGTCTATATCACGAATACGATATGGAGTTGTTCTCGGCGCAACCGGTACAATTTAAATGTACCTGCTCTCGCGAGAGGAGCGCTAATGCTCTGAAAAATATCAACAAACAAGAATTGCTTGGAATTATTGCTGAAGAGGGTCAAATTAAAGTTGATTGTCAGTATTGCCACGCGGAATACATTTTTGATGCGCTTGATGTTGAGTCGATCCACGCCGGTTTTGCCGCATCTATGAATGACGATTCGGCAGCTAAAAACTTGTCATAGGGCAAATGACTCACCGTGTCATCTGCTAGGTTAATAGTTGCTGCAGATATTTTTGGTGTTACGCCGGAATTGGCTGCGGCAGTTCGTCAGGTTAGCGATGAATCAATCGTTGTTAGTCCCTACACAAACACTGATATGACCTTCACGTCTGAAATAGATGCGTTTCGATATTTCACTCAACAAACCTCTGTCGAACATTACGCAGAAAAGTTATGAAGTACCGTTAACCATACTTCGTCTACCGCGTTAATTGTGGGCTTTAGTGTTGGCGCTGCCGCTGCGTGGGTAATAGCCGACAGCGTCAGCAATGAACAGCGCATGCAATTTGATTTGTTCTATGGCGGGCAAATCCGGCATCACTTGTCAGCAGAATCAAAGTACCCCGTTAACGTATTTTCACCATCAATGGAGTCTCATTTCGATATAACCGCCGTTAATGATCAACTCAATCTAACGACTTGTGTAGAAGTGCAACCCACACTATTTATGCATGGTTTTATGAACCCGCGGTCAGACAATTTCTCTCGTTCAGCGGCCCAACATTATTGGTCTTTCATTAAGAAACACTTAAACACGATGTAATAAAGTTACAGATATTGTGAAAATTTATGCAGTGTTGATATCGTTTAACGTCCAGATATGATTACTTATGACCCCTTGTATAATATCCTTTGGTGAATGTTGGTCATAACCAAAAGTCAATAATGATAACCTTTACAGGTGTTTTTGTCTTGCTTAATATCGACAACATCTGTATCGTCGCGCCGCATAATAACAACACATGAAAGTCATTCTGTAACCTTACAAAAGAGATAGTGTTATGACCCTTGTCGCTGAATTAAACCCTTCCAGTAACCAAGTTGCCAACCAGGCCTCACCCAATCGTTTTTCAAGTATGACCCCTGCACAGTTAATTGAGCAGGCGCTCCTACGCGGTGAAGGTGTGTTAGCAGATAACGGTGCGTTAGTAGTCAAAACGGGCAGTAGAACCGGCCGTTCACCGGCTGATCGTTTTATTGTAGATGAGCCAACGAGCAGCGCTGATATTGATTGGGGCAAGGTAAATCGACCTTTCGATGCTGATAAGTTTGATCAGTTGTGGACGCGCGTTGAAGACTTTATTGATGCACGCGATCGATTCAATTCTATGATGCAAGTTGGGGCGTGTGAAGAGCACGGCATCCCAGTGAGTGTTACCACAGAAACTGCTTGGCAGCATTTATTTGCTTACAACATGTTTATCCAGTCAACAGCTGCGTTAGAGAATGGCCGTCCTGCTTGGCAGATCTTGAATTGTCCGGGCTTTGAGTGTGTACCTGAGCGCGATGGCACGAACAGCGATGGTGTGGTGATCATTAACTTTGCGCAGCGCAAAGTATTGATAGCCGGTATGCGCTATGCGGGCGAGATGAAAAAAGCGATGTTCTCGGTACAAAACTTCTTACTTCCGGCATCGAAAGTGCTGCCAATGCATTGCAGTGCCAATGTTGGTGAGGAAGGTGATGTTACGTTGTTTTTTGGTCTCTCTGGCACAGGTAAAACCACACTTTCAGCAGATCCGAAGCGCTTCCTGATCGGCGATGATGAGCACGGTTGGGGCGTTGGGCGTGTGTTTAATTTTGAAGGCGGTTGTTACGCTAAATGCATTGACCTCTCGCAGAAGAATGAGCCTGTTATTTGGGACGCAATTAAATACGGGGCTATTTTAGAGAACGTTGTACTTGATGAGCAGCGCCACGCAGACTATAACGACACCAGCCTGACGCAAAATTCTCGTGCTGCGTATCCGTTGCAGCATATTGAAAAACGCATTGAAGCAAACCGCGCCGGTGAGCCACGCGCAATTGTATTTCTAACCTGCGATGTAAGTGGTGTGTTGCCACCGGTTTCAATGCTTGATGAACAAGCCGCTGCTTATCACTTTTTAAGTGGTTATACCGCAAAAGTCGGCTCGACAGAAATTGGTTCGACTGCTGAGATTGAGTCAACCTTTAGTACTTGCTTTGGAGCGCCGTTCTTCCCTCGTCCAGCTCGAGTTTATGCTGACTTGTTGATTGAACGTATTGAAAGCTTCGGCACTAAAGTTTTCTTAGTTAATACCGGTTGGACTGGCGGGCCTTACGGTATAGGTCAGCGTTTTGATATTCCAACAACGCGGGCAATTATCGATGCAATTGTAAGCGATCAACTAGATATAGAAGATACCACGTTGATAAAAGGGCTAAACTTACGTGTGCCAAATAACATTAGCGGTGTTGACGCTAAGCTACTTAATCCTCGCGATACCTGGGCTGATCAAGAAGCCTATGACATTTACCTGGGTAAACTAGTTGCTGAGTTTCAGTCAAACTTTAAGCAATATGATGTAGACGCTGCCATCACAAGCGCAGGTCCACAATCTTTGTAACTTATTGCTTTTATCAAGTAATTTTTAAACGGGAGCATATGCTCCCGTTTTTTTACTGTGAAATTTTTTCGCTTACCACACGGTTCTACTTTGCAATTAGCACATTTCAAGTGACCAATAATGAAAAGAACAATTGCCTGCCATATTCACGATTATTTTGAAGCTGCGTGCGTGCGAAATTATACGCTGGAAATTGAACTAGAATCCGCTGTAAAGATAACGGGAAAAGCGATAAATATTCGTTACAACAAAGCCAAAATTGAATGCCTTGAAGTGGCTGAAGAGCATACACTAACTTTGATCCCATTAATTGACATTCGAGATGCGAAAGTCTTGGACCGCGATGCACAATTTTTAAAAATTCCAATAAATTAATTTTAACATGCGCAATAAAATGCTCATTATGGTATAAAATGCAAATTATTGAGCAATATAATGCACATTATTGAATGTTTCGAGTTTTTACGTTTGTATCAGATGAGTGGCAGGTCACCGCAGAATTAAAGCCTGCCATTACAACAACTTGGTCTTCTCAGGTGAATTTTCACCCTAATTCGCACGAGTTAGTATTGGCTTACAAAGACGAATTTGTCATTGAAAATTGGTCACAAAAATCACGCTGTTCTTTGTCGAAGCGATTACCCTTACAACTTATGGAAGTGTTTCTAAACGACGAAATATCTACTTGGTTAGAACATTACAAGCCGCTGCGTATACAACAAATAAATCCACAATTTACTTTTGGCAATGTAGTTATTTCTACAAACATTGAGGATGAGCTTAGTGTTAACGGCATCGACTCAAAGACTCCGTTAGAAATCACTCATGTCGCGACTGAAGAATTTAACAGTAGTGCAAAACGGCTAATTGGATGGTACGCAGGAAACCAATACTTGTTTTGCAAGCTAACCAATAAAAGCCTATATCCTATTGATTTTGTTACACAAAAACCAAACGATAGCTGGGTTTTCATTCCGTACAACAGCTTCTTAGAGTTGCAAAATATGTGTACCTCTGCACATGAGTTAGCAGCCTACTTACAAGTGCAAGCGTTATTCTTTGCCTCGCTAAATAGCAGTGTCTGTGCTTTCGACCAAAAAGGGACTAAGCAACTGGTAGTGCACAATGGCTTGTTGACTAGAATTGATATTCATAGCAACACATTTTGCAAAGTCTCTAGCTTGTCCCACGCATTAGATATCGATGAACAGGGCTCCTCCGACTTTTTAGACTATATAACAAAGTGTGTAAGTGCCAACAAACATCACGGCTTATTAAAACTCTCTTCCGAAGAATTAATTGTGCTGTTGTTATATCGCGACTTAATTTGTCGGACGTTTGACTATGTATTACATCAGTCTTGTTTAAATCTAATTTATACTGGGGATGACGTACTTTTTGCTCCAGTGGTTTGGGACCAAAATAATTCCAATGAATATCTAGCAGCGTTTCAGTGGCCTATTGAGTATTCACATCAGGGACGCCCAGATTACGCCGCTATATGTGCTGCATTAAGTGAATATGCAGAACCTACCGAGTTGCTTTTCAGATTAACTGAAGCAGCGGAAAACCTCAGTAAAATCAACACCACAATATTGGCTGACAACCCCGGAGCTGGAAAGGCTGTAAGTCATATTTATGCGTTATCAAGTATCCCCCAAAAGCTACATCAATTGGAGCTAATACTATGAAAACTATCTTGCAAATGGCATCTGAAAGGGAACAAGTTTTATTGGCTAGCTATCGCAGTTTTATGTTCGGCCAATTAACGCGTGGTCAACTTTTGCGGCAATTACGCAAGTCTGTATTGCGGATGAACCAGACAGATTTTTCACGGTTGGTTAATGTTAGTAGGCGTTCACTTACTCAAATTGAAAGCGATGCAATTGATCTGTCGGAAGAGACACTAAACCGAGTATTTAATATATTTGGCTTACAAGTGGGTTTACAGTTATGTTCAAAAAACCAGGTTAACAAGTTGTTTGATCAACAGCATTAGATCGCAATTTTTTCTTCAAAAAACGTATTGAAGTCTATCTTGTAGTCGCTCGCTAATACTGCTTTTTCAACGGTAACCTTAGTACTTGTGGATAAGTCGACATCTGTCGGTGCCATGTAGTGTTTGCCTTTGGCGTTATAAAACACTTTAACCACGGGTTTAAGCGGTGATTCTTCATTGTGCTTTACAACCATAGCGATGGTTTCATCGCTAAGTTTGATTAAACTCCCAACTGGATAAATACCGATGCATTTAATAAATTTCTGTACAAGATCACGGTCGTATTTGTCGGGTGTATCTTTTAGTAGGATTTGCAGCGCTTTTTGGCTCGGCATGCCGGCTTTGTAGACTCGGTCTGCGGTTAGAGCATCATAGACGTCGACAATTGATATCATGCGTCCGAAGAAACTCACCTCGTCATTGCGCTTACCTTCAGGGTATCCGTAGCCGTCCAACCGCTCGTGGTGTTCGCTTACCGTCTTGATCATCCGCTCGGGAATTTGCATCTCTTCTAGCGCTTCTATCCCGTAAACAACGTGGTCGCGCATAATATTCATTTCTTGGTCGCTCAAGCGTCCTGGCTTATGTAATATTTTATCGGGGATCTTAATTTTACCAATATCGTGCAAAAACCCTGAAAGTGCTAATTCTTGAACAATCTCTTCCTCTAAACCGATATATTGAGCAAAATTTGCCAGTAATATGGCTACATTCAAGGAATGCTCAAGCAAGTAATCGTCTTTCTCTCTAATCTTAGTTAAACACAACAATGCGTTGGGATTGCGATCGATTGAGCCTACCAAGTTGCGTGAAAACTCTTCAGGAACGGAGATATCTGTGGGCAATCCTTTGGCAACGCTATTAAGTAATTGTTTTTGAATCGATTTGCCTTTTTTATGCAGTTTGTTAGCAACGGCAATTTCTTGGTCAAATTTGAGTTTTTTTTTCTTTTTCTCTGGTACGGGCGCTTGCTCTTCCTCTTCCTGTACCGGTTCTTCTTCGACTTCTTCTGGGTCGGGCTCAAATTGTTTGGTGGGATCGATAAGGACCGCTAAAACACCTCTACGACGCAGTTGACCGACAATAACGCGACTTGTCACTTTTCCGCGACTGGCTACCTGCAAGTTGCCTTTTTGTTCGGCAATACTTTCAACATACATGCCCGGCTTGAGGTCATCTATGGATATTTTAGTTAACGAATCTGACGACATTGGGTTCTGTTTCTTAGCTCGTTCGTAAAATTAATCGAATCGCAAGTAATTCTCAAGCATTTAACATCAACAATCGTATAATTAGTTAAAAATCCAACTCATATAAAAGCGTATTTAGATCGGGCTGCCAACCAAATATTCTTAAATCTACGCGCATAGATTTGACGATTACACCTTCTTCTGTGAGCAAACAGTGTTGTAGGCTTGCGTTTTCGTGCCCTTTAGGAAAGGCGATATGACCGCTAGCACGCAATATTCTGTGCCAGGGTAATCTAAGATCGCGTGGCGCTGCACTGAGTGCCTTAGATGTTAATCGCGCGCGACCGGGTAGGCCGGCGAGATCTGCGACTTGACCATAACTTGCGACACACCCTTCGGGGATTAGCTTGCTCACTTGCCATATGCGTTGCATTGCTTGGGTAGGCATTGTTTAAAATTCAACACAAATGATTCTGTCAACAGACTAACCAACTGGTCGAAATAAATCGAGGATTTGTCTCACTAAACCATTGATTTAGTTTTCATTCATCTTTTGTTCAGAGAGCGCGGGGTTAAATGCACCCTGGATACAGCAACTACTCCACAGATATGGAACTAGAACAAGGAAACTAAATATGAAAAAAATTAAAGCATCATTGTTAGCGCTATCCGCAGCAAGTTTATTCGCCGCGGGTTCAGCACAAGCCGATTGGAACTGGTCAGCCGGTTTTACCAATATTTCGGACGATGATGACGGTGTGGATATCTCTTTAAACGCGCTTACCGTTGGTGTCGGTTATGAGTTCGAAACTACTTATGATGCATTTACTATTATGCCAGAGCTAAAAGTTGGTTTCGGTGTGTCTGATGATGATGTGCGCTTCGCTGGAACAAACATTAACGTTAATATTGATCGTTATACCGAGCTTTCATTACGCGCAAATTATAAATTAAATGATTCGTTTTTCATTTATGCACAGCCCGCCTATGCGAACCTAAAAATCGAAGCAAGCGCCAATGGCTTTAGCGATAGTGATGACGACTGGGAGTTCGGCTATGGTGTCGGTGCAGGCTTTAAAGCGACAGAAGACTTGGCACTCGAGTTAAGCTATCAAGATTTCGACGGTACAGATGTCATTAGCGGCACAGTGCGCTATTCGTTCTAACTCTGCATTCTGCATAGCAGCCTCATTTGAGGCTGCAACCATTTAAAAACTCGACCGTGGAACTGAATCGTTTACACTAACTGCTATCTCGGAAGGCTACATTGAGTGACGAGTCAATATGCGTCGAATCTTATTATTCCTATCAGTTTTGCTTGGGTTGGTGATCGCAACGCTATACAGCCTGCCGAATAAAATTTCTGCCGTCCCTTGGCAAGCCCCACAAAACAGGGGATTCAAAGGGATTTTTGCCAGCGCTGAAAGTCTTACACCGCTGCAACTAATATCGATGAATGGCCACAATGGACCTGAAGACTTAGCAATTGGACCCAATGGTGAAATTGTAGTTCCGTCAGCCCAAGGTTATTTGCTCAAACTCAATGTAGATAAAAATGTATTTGAACCTTGGTTATATACGGGCGGGTTTCCGCTCGGTGTGCGATTCGCTGCCAATGGCGACCTTTGGGTCGCTGATGCTCGCCTGGGGTTACTTAGAGTATCGAGCGATAAAACTATCGAATTAATCGCCAATCAACACGATGGTTTGCCTTTTGGTTTTGTTGACGCAGTAGCTATTGGTGCTGATGGTACGGTCTATTTTACTGACGCCAGTGCCAAGTTTTCACTACGAGCATATCAAAATCCAGATTACGCCAGCCACTATGACATATTGGAACATGGCGGCCATGGTAGCGTCTATGCCTATCACCCACGAACCGGTACGACAGAACTGTTAAATACGGGTTTAGCATTTGCCAATGGCATTGTAGTCAGTCATGACCAAACCCATTTATTGGTTAACGAAACAGGCAAATACAGAGTGGTAAAAATTGATCTAATTGGTGGGCATCGCGGAAAAATCACTGCAATCGTTGATAATCTCCCTGGCTTTCCCGATAACTTGAGTGTTCGTCAAGAAGGTGGTTATTGGTTGGGTTTGATAGCCCCGCGTTCAGCTTTACTAGACGCCTTAGATGGCTTGCCTTCAGTGCGAAATTTGATCGCCAAGTTGCCTAAGTCGCTTCAACCAGCACCACAGTTTTACAGTCATGTAGTACAATTAAATAACGCCGGTGAGATAGTCCAAAGTGTTCAAGATCCACTAGGTAGTGTGCCTTTGACCACTGGGGCAATTGAACATAGCGGACAACTGTATATTACCAGTTTGACAGCGCCCTTCATTGCGGTGAAAAGCTTGACCGAACCTGCTGATTAATTTGAACGTTAGCGCCAATCGTCAATGGTGGCAGAGAGCAATTGCTCAATGGTATCGGTTTAAGTCGACTTGAAACGTTTAATACGCACACAGGAACGACCACAGTCAACGCTTTGCGTGATTGCGCACCATTGTGCTGTATGGGGTTTCCTGATCACCGACCGAAGGGCGAGTAGCGGAATTGCATATTTGCATTTGCCGCCGCTTGTTCATCGTAAATATAGTCACCTACATACAATAGTTGTTCGCAGGGTATTTGCCAACGTTGTGCAATCATCAATAGTGCTGTTGGGTCTGGTTTGGCTGGAGCATCTTCACGCGTTAATACAATGTCGATAGGAATTGAGTTGTTTTCCATCTTAATTTGCGTCGCTGCTTGGCAATTGCGAGTCACGATTGCCATGGGTACATCTTGGGCGTGCAGTTTCTCAACAAAATCTTTAGCACCGCTTAACCAGGCTGCATCTTGAGCATCATCGAGTTCGTGTTGCAACACAACTTGGTGGGCTTGAGATTGCGTATGGAGAGATGGCAATTCTGCAATATATTTCAAGACATCCACTCCTGTCGGACAACCGATGGCTCGCCTGATTTCAGCAAAGTCCAAGTTAGATTCTACTAACGTTCCGTCCAAATCAAAGATAACACCTTGAGCGCTACGAATATCAATCATCAAAAACCAGCCTTTAACAATACTGTTTATTTATACAGATTAATGGTGTAAGGTTATTTAAACTATCCATAAAGAGGGTGCCAATATGGCTATCAGTATTCAATACGTAGTTACTTACAAAGGGGTTGAGAAATTGGTCACAACGGATAAAAAAGCCGCCGATCAGTACGATAAAATGCTCGACGTCGCAGACAACTTACAACAGTATTTAACCGCAAAAGGTGTATCCATGCCTGAAGCCGAGTTAGAGTCATTAACGTTCTTAATAGCCCAAGACAAACTCAATGTGGGTAAACTACTAAAAGGTAGTACTGCCGATCAGTTACTGGCTGAGGATGCCGCTGAGGTAGTTGAAATTAACAGTGCTAAAGCAGGTTAATTACAAAGTTATAGTTTTAGCTTCGATGACAAGCGTGTGGTTACCCAGCGTAGTCACTGCATAGTTTACGCTGATTCTAATTGAGTGGCTTTGTTTACCGGGAACTCTACAAAAACGGTTAGGCCGTCTCCCGGCTCACAGTAGCAATTAATTTTACCGTTCAAGCGCTGAGTAGCTAGATTATAAACAATACTTAAACCTAAACCGCTTCCACCAGATTGGCGGCTGGTGGTGTAAAAGGGTTCAAATAGTTTGGGTAGAGACTCCGCCGGTACGCCTTGGCCGTTATCTTTGTAGGTTAGGTCGAGTTCGTCATTGTCGGTTAGGTGAAACTCGATGAAAATCGCTTTGCCTTCTTCTCCAGCCGTATATGCATGCTTGAGAGTATTTAAAATCAAGTTGCCAAGTATTTGACTAAAAGCGCCGGGGTACGTCTCGATAAAGCAGTCTTCCGGCCCTTCCAAATGTACACTAACACCGTTGCGATCAAGCTCTTTTTGTAAACTCCGTAAAACCAAATTTATATAATCCAGCACATTGATTGCGCGCCGCTGTTCACTTGATTGATCTACCGAGACGGCCTTAAAGCTTTGAATCAGTTCTGCTGCGCGCTCAGTATTTTTCGCCAAGATTTCCATACAGCTTTTGGCATGATCAATAAAATCAGACATGACTGAGCGAGATAGAGTTTTATTGGCGTAGGCATCTTTAAGCGTCTCTAAACTGTTTTCTAGAATGCTAGTCGCAGTAACACAGACTCCAATGGGCGTATTAACTTCATGAGCAACGCCGGCAACAAGAACAACGATTTGCGACATCTTCTCTGATTCAACTAGTTGATTCTGTGTTCTTATCAATTCACGGTTAATTTTCTTCACTTCAGTCAAAGCTTGTTCTAAAGCTTCAGTCCGATTTGCGACTTTTGCTTCTAAATCGAAGCGGTAATCGCGAATATTGTCACCCATTTCATTGAGCAGGCGTGCGACATTGCGAAACTCGATAAATGGTAAATTGGTATCAGTATTAGAAAAATCACCTTTGTGGAATTGGCGTACAACCTTATTTAGGGCATCAAGAGGCTTGAGCTCAATTCTGACAAACATATAGCCAAGTAGCAGGAAGGCGAGCACTATGCCACCGGCATATAAACTAAAACGGGCGGTCAAAACATCGATAGGTGCAAGTGCTACGTCTTCGCGTAAATAAAACTCAGCATTGAGTTCTAATTGTTGGTTAAAAAGCGTTACGGATGCCGGTGTATTGAGAATTGCAACTTGCTGGTCGGGAGGGTCAAACGATACAGTAACATCGCTGCTTGATACCGAAGCCAGGGATAACTCACCGCTTCGCTGGAAAATCAAACGAGCCACATCTTCAACTAAGATCAAGGCTAACAGCGACCCCGTATAGGTCGAGCGGGAGTCAATCCGCTCTGTTTCACTTAAATGCAGCGGTATCGATAAAACCAATAAATGGCCTGAAATATCATTACGCAAAGGCACATTACGTGTGATCCTAAATAGCTCCTGGGCTAGCTCGGGATGATACTTAAAGCTTGCGTCGACCGTTGAGTAATGTTGCCCTTCAGTTGCAGGTGAAAGCTCAGCGAGCCAATCAACGGGTAAGATTAACGATTCTGAGGGCGAAGCTTCAACAACAAAGCCGTTCGAATCCAGCAGCATTGCGGAGCCTATAAACGGGTTTTGTAGCTCGAAATCTGCTAACGCACTGGCTGCACTGTAACCGAATAAACCTGATTGGCTGGCTAAGGCGATGTTTTTATCACGGGCTAATTGCTCAAGAGAAATATTGGTTTTTTCAAGCGCAAATTGAGCAGTGCTCATTACGCGCTCGGCGACTGCACGTTGAGTATCAATTTGCTGCTCAATTTGCAGTGTTCGGAAGCTTGAAATAAAGAAAGCACTTAATAGCAATAAAGGCATCAAGGCACACAATACGAATTGTGTGATCAACGTGAACTTCAATGATATTGATCTAATCATCTGTTCTCTCTAGTTGTAGCTGGCCCTTTAATGCTACGGTTTGCATGTATGCTCGGGTCTCGTCTACATCGAGCGTATTATTGAGATACAACGCTAGACCTTTACGCAAACTATTCCAAATGGAAACAAAAGCACTGCTTGCCGGCATCTGATAAGCATCAGAATGCATTTGCCAAAGTTGCCTAACGATTGGATTGTCAGTCAATTGATTAATATTTGCTGGGTTTGCCGGTACCATTAATGTCGTTTCGATCAAGTAGCTCTGAGCATAATGGCTGAGCATGAAATCGGTAAATGCTTTAACTGCTTTAGCCTTAGCTCCTGTCCAACTGTTACCTGGGAAAGTGAGTACGACCGAAGATGCTAGGCCACGCATAGGTTGCTGTCGATAACTGGGCAATGGCAATACTCCCAAGTTATCGCCAAGCGCGTGGTGGGCATCTGCGAGAGCCCATGTTCCATTAATGGCGTAAGCGACTTTACCTGCATAGAAGTCGATCGATACACAATCGTAACCGCAATGCGCATTGGTCACTCCAAGTTCACTTAAGTATCTGTAAAACGCCAAACCTGATGCCACTTCAGGCGTATTTAGATTAGGTTTGTTGTCGACGACAAACTGGTTTTCAAACAAGGTAAAAAAATGGGCTACCCAATAGCCTTCTGCAAACAATACGCCTACCGGCAAGATATCTTTAGACTGTAATATTGACGCTTGGCCGAGAATCTGTTCCCAAGATGTGGCTGGCTCGAGTATCAAGGACTTGTTGTAAAAAAGAACGAGTTGATTAGCCAATTGGACCGGAACGCTGTATAGCTTGCCGTCAACCAATAATGACTGCTTAATTGATTCTGGTAAATTGATGGATAGATAACTGAGCGGAATCTCTGATAATGCCATTTGCTGTACATAAACCGTATTATCAGAAGACAGGATAGCGATATCGGGACTGTTGCTATTGATAACCGTTTTTACGATTGAGGTTTTTAGATCTTCATTAGGAATGCTGACAACATTTATGGACATGCCTGAATGTTGCGAATTAAAAACATCTGCCAAGTGCTTAAGCGGCCCATCTAGTTGACCTGAAGCAAACCAGACATTAAGAGAGACGGGGCTCGCAGCAGGTTGTGCAAAAACTGACTGAGAGATCATCATTGTCCATAATACGAAGAGCGATACCCACTTTTGCAAACGGAAAATATTTTTCATCACTTAAAAAAATATAGCTATTTCAGACTTTTTGCAAAGTCTGGCTTACTTTTTTCGAGTAAAATTCAAGTAGGGTCAAAAACAAAAAAGCACGCTGAAGCGTGCCTTTTGACTAGATATAAATAAATACTGATTACGGCTTTACTACCTGCTGCGCAATCTGACCAAAAATTGATTGGCCATTGTTATCGAACATTTCGATTGCCACACTATCACCAAATTTCATAAATGGTGTTGTCGGTTTTCCTTTTTGGATAGTTTCAATCATGCGGATTTCTGCGATACAACTATAACCAACACCGCCGTCTTTAACTGGTTTACCTGGGCCACCGTCTAGCTTATTAGAGACCGTGCCTGAACCGATAATAGTGCCTGCAGCTAGCGGCCTAGTTTTGGCGGCATGGGCAATCAATTGACCAAAGTTAAAGGTCATATCGACACCTGCATCAGGTTGACCAAATACTTCGCCGTTGAGGTGCGAAACTAACGGTAACTTCAATTTACCGTCTTGCCAAACGTCTCCGAGTACATCGGGTGTTACGCAAACTGGACTAAAAGCGCTTGAGGGTTTGGATTGGAAGAAGCCAAAACCCTTGGCCAGTTCGCCGGGGATCAAGCCTCGCAATGAAACGTCGTTTACGATCATCACCAAACGGATGTAATTTAGCGCATCTTCTGCATCTACACCCATTGGTACATCGCCAGTCACAACTGCAATTTCGGCTTCAAAGTCGATACCAAAACCGTCGTCTTTAGGCATCACAATATTGTCCCGAGGGCCAAGAAAGCTATCTGAACCACCTTGGTACATCAGTGGGTCTGTCCAAAAGCTAACTGGCATCTCAGCGTTACGGGCTTTGCGCACTAGCTCAACGTGATTCACATAGGCACTGCCATCTGCCCACTGAAAGGCACGAGGTAGCGGAGAGTGACAGTTCTCCTGCAAGAAGGCTTCACCTTCAATTTCGCCATTTTCTAATTGCGCGAAACGATGCTCAAGTTGTTCACTGACCGAATCCCAGTTATCCAATGCATATTGCATTGTCGAAGCGATTCCTTGAGCTGATGTCATCTTTGTCAGTGTACTATTTACGATAACCAATTGACCGTCGCGGCCGCCTTTTAAAGTCGCTAATTTCATGCTTTTGCTCCCGGGAAACCCTTACCATTGTGCAGCCAGTCGGCATGCTTAGGGGCTTTTTTCGTTTGCGCCCACTCTTCAAGCATTGCCGGTGCAACGCGTTTTAGTTCCGCCATCATTTCTGGCGTTTGTGTGTTAGTAGCTAACTCTACCCGATGACCATTGGGATCAAAAAAGTAAATCGACTGAAAGATACCATGGTCAGTCGGACCCAGAACTTTAATATCGTCGGCTTCTAGCTTAGCTTTTGCTGCTAATAAGTCATCCATGCTCGCCACTTCAAAAGCGATATGCTGTACCCATTCTGGCGTATTGCCATCGCGCCCCATTTGCGGTGAGTTTGGCAATTCAAAGAATGCTAATACGTTGCCGCAGCCAGCATCTAGGAATACGTGCATGTATGGATCTGGCGCTTGAGTCGAAGGTACTCTGTCTTCTGCAATTGCCAACTGAAAATCCATATTCAAATAGTGCTGATAAAACTCAACCGTTTGTTTGGCATCGTTGCAACGATACGCTACGTGATGGATTCTTGAGAGTTGCATGATTACGCTTCCTCTTTGGTGTCGATAACACCGCGTGCTACCTGATCGCGCTCAATTGATTCAAACAACGCTTTAAAATTACCTTCGCCAAAACCTTCATCTTGTTTGCGTTGAATAAATTCAAAGAATACTGGCCCAAGTACTGTTTCTGAGAATATTTGTAATAGCAAACGCGGTTGACCACCTCCAGTTGTGCCGTCTAACAAGATTCCGCGCGCTTGTAATTCATCAACTGGTTCACCGTGACCCGGCAAGCGCTCTTCGAGCATTTCGTAGTACGTCGCTGGTGGCGCAGTCATAAACTTCATACCTAGCTTTTTTAAGCGATCCCAGCACGCAGGTAAATCGTCACACGCAAAAGCGATGTGTTGAATACCTTCGCCATTGTAAGCCATTAAGAACTCTTCGATCTGACCGCCACCGCCGCCGCCAGCTTCTTCATTTAGAGGAATACGGATTTTCCCATCCGGAGCTGTCATTGCCTTTGATAGCAAACCAGTATATTCGCCTTTGATGTCAAAGTAGCGGATCTCGCGGAAGTTGAATAGGTTGGTGTAGAAATCTGCCCAGTAACCCATGCGACCGCGATATACGTTGTGAGTTAAGTGGTCGAGTGTATGGAAACCACAGCCTTCAGGATGACGATCAACGCCTTCTATCCAATCGAAGTCGATATCGTAAATAGTCTCACCTTCTTTATAGCGGTCGATCAAATAAAGTGCTGCGCCACCGATACCTTTTATCGCTGGTAAGCGCAATTCCATTGGTCCGGTATAAAGATCAACGGGTTGAGCACCCTTGCGCAGTGCTTCATTATAGGCAAATTGGGCGTCTTTGACGCGGAATGCCATACCACAGGCCGATGGGCCATGCTCTTCAGCATAATATGCAGCAGGGCTCTTCTTGTCGTAGTTAGTGATGAAATTGATATCACCTTGGCGCCAAAGTTCTACTTCTTTCGATTTGTGCACAGCAACCTTGGTAAACCCCATCATTTCAAATACAGGCTCTAAAATGCCCTTTTCAGGGGCGGTAAATTCAACAAACTCAAAGCCGTCTAGGCCCATTGGGTTTTCAAATAAATCTGCCATTGCTCAATATCCTCTTCGATGATTGGTTGACTATTAGCGCCAAATGATCAGTAATAGTTGTGATAGCAACTAAATTAGTTGTTAGTGCAACTATTGTCAAGTTGTGAACCGTGAATATCGCCTATGAGGGTAAAGTTTTAATGACAAAAACGAATCAAGAACATCTTAAATTAGAGCGATTTCTACCCTATCGCTTATCAATTTTATCCAATAAAGTCAGTGGCATTATTGCTGAAACCTATAAAGATAAATTCGCATTATCTATTACCGAGTGGCGGATCATGGCGGTACTTGGTGAGTTTTCCGATATTTCGGCGGATGAAATTTCATCAAAAACGCAGTTAGAAAAGTCTATTTTGAGCCGCGCAATCAGCAAATTGTTAAAGCGCAATCTTATCGAACGCAGTATCGCTGCTGACGACCGTCGGCGCTCGGAGATACGTTTATCGGCCACTGGTATGACGGTTTACCGCGAAATAGTGCCACTTTCATATCAATACGAAGAGGCGTTACTCAAATGCTTGAGTGAGTCTGAACAACGCCAAATTAGTGATCTAATTGACCGCTTATATGCACATGCTGACACGCTTAATGAGCGCGGTTAGTATGCGTAGTAAAATACTCGAAGATATTCGGCCATATCACGTCAGCATTACTGCGGAAGTAGCCCAAGTGACCCATCTGACGGACGCCAATCGTATTGGCCTTTACTGTGACTTGCTGTAGCGGACTATTCCGATAGTAACGCACAAATGCATCCAAAGACGCTGGCATAGCCCACTTGTCGCCGGCTGCTCTCACGGCCTTAATTGGAGTTTTAACAGCGGCGAATAGTTCTTCAACTTCTGGGAAACTTGGATCTTCGAAAAAGTAATTGGGGAAATGGCACCAGCGTTTCCATTTGTCCGAGAACCAACCCCAGGCTGCCCCATACTAACCAAGCTGGCGAGCCAGTAGGTCGGTAACTCTGTTGCGCAGGGCTGGCAAAGCTGATTGTTCAAACCAGGCGTGCCGCTTTAGCCAACGGTTATTGCGGCCAGAAGGGTGCGGCAACGCTATGCAGTTGCGGGCAAGAAGTGTTTTATAATCTGCTACGGCGTCAGTTAAGTTAGGGTACTCAGGGAGATAATTTTGCTGGGCATAGCGGCCAACATATAAGGTCAATGATGCATTAGACAGCGTCAAGAATTGTTGATGCCAGCGTGGTGCACAGCCCTTAAGTGGCGGTGCATCTGCGCCATTTTTGTACCCGGGGAAACAAAAACTCATCGGTAGGACATTGACCAATTGCTTTTGATAGAATTGCTCCTTTTCAATGCCTAACCACTGCCTCAGCCGATCACCAGATGCGTCTAGCCAGGGGGTCTGTTTGTCATGCGCTACTTTACCAGGTGCTTGACCAATTAGGTTAATTACTGCTTGAGCGCTGAACATTAAAATGGGACGTGGCGCATGCGGTAACTCGACACTGCACAATGTGCACTGCCGAGCTTGCTCGAGTAAGTCAGCCGGATTCATACCCACTAGTTGTCGAACTTAATTGACTACATCAGCAGGTGCTGGCGAATCAGGCATGGGTTGAGCGTCCAGCTTTGGCACTGGTGCCTCCTGCATTTTTTGCTTGAGTAACTCTATAGCAGCTTGTAGTTGAGCATCTTCACCATTAAAGGTTGCATAGGGCGGGTTATTCACTTCTATATCTGGCGCTACACCGCTACCTTCAACAATCCAGCGTCCATCCATCGCGAACACAGGATACTCTGCAACCCGTGATATGCCATTATCGACAACGCGATTTCGCCCTGATAGCCATACACCTGCTCCAGCGGTTTGCTTACCTATG
>CAXRGW010000069.1:0-16588 GCA_964230255.1 Alteromonas sp. | reverse complement strand
GATTCAGTTATTTCATCAACCAACACAGGTCCTCCGTAGAGCGTTTTGTGTCTGTCGGCAAATATTGACGTCGTTAGCAATAAGTGGTCACCGTTTGACAGTATGAAACGCCGATTAGACGTCGATTGACCACAACTGTGTTGACCAAATAATTGCGAGTTTTCGAAACCTTTGAATGCAATAAGAACTGCCTCGCCGGCACTAGCTGTGCGTTTGCTGACTAACACCGCGATAGGTAAATCGTTATTTTTAATACTGTATTGTTGGTCAAGAGACACCATGGCGCGGCTTCCTAGGATACCCCTGCCATTGTGCGTCCCCCATTGTATTGACTTTCCATCTGGAGAAATAAAAAAACCATGTACGCCATTGCCGAGCAGCGGTGAAAGCCCCGCTAGCATTGGCCACATATTTCCACCGCTATTGTGGGTTAAATCGATAACCCAACCTTTAAGTGCTCTGGCGTCTTCTTGCATTATTTGATTGGCAATAGATTGGGCAAAACTGTTTATCTTCTCTTTGTCTGAATTGCTAAATCTATCGATTCGTACATAGCCAATATCGGCGTTTGTTGGGGTAAGATTTTCTCCATCAACTCTGCAGTTCAAATCTGACTCGTAGATAATCTTGTTGGCGCTAACATCACGATAAAAGGAGTGGTTTGTTTTAGTTTGAATAAGCAAGTGTGAGATTGCCCTATTTCTTTGTTCCAGAGTTGGTGATTCACCCAAAATTTGCAGTGTGCTTGTCTTGAGCGCTGGCCAATCAATCTCAGTGCGGGTAATTATGTTTTTCTCCATTAGAGCAAGCAACTCTCGCACAACCGACTCGTGTTCATCGGCCGCAGCCTGAACGATAGTGCTGAAGACAAACACTAAGACTACGCTCATTCGAAGTGTTAGCGAAAATAACTTTTGGATTCGATTCAATGCGCCAATTCCTTTTGCGAAGCTCCCATTAAACGTTTCAACAATAATTAATCGTTATTCACCAAACAACACGTAATAAAAAAATAAGTGTATCTATTTGTAAAGCCACCCCCATCGATATTGATTTTTAATTTGGTTTTCAGTTCAAATGATAACGTCAAAACACGTATCCATTAATGCTGCCAAGCAATGACGGCTAATGGCGGTAGAGTGTCGTAACACTGTCACATGATTACTTGCTAAAAAATAGTCAAATTCTTTTGGACTCAACTAAATGAACATTTCCCCCAATAAACTAAAGATATACTGGGCAGAAAACGGATGGTCGCAAGAGCAGTTAGCTGAATACGCGGTATTAGCCTGCTAACAATTCAACGTGCAGAAAAAGACGGTCGTTGTTCGCAAGAGTCTTGCATGGCCTTTTCGTATGCTTTTGGCATTTCGCCTTTAGAACTTAACGACTAGTATAAAAATACGATGGGCAACGGAACAATCAATTCCGGTGGAATAATCGGCGCTCTAATTATTCGTGGACTAATTGTTACCATCATTTCGTGGGAGTGGCATGATTTAAGTGTCTATATAAACCCATCAAGTTTGGGCTTTAGGGTGCTGCTGGGCTGACTTGCTTACTCCTGGTTCAGGTTAACTAATACATACTTCTTTCGTTGACTGAAGAAACAACTCACTGGAATATTTTGCTGGCGACAAAATTCTAAAATGGTTAAATCAGCTTTTCTAATGGTCTTCGAAGATTTACCGCCACTGGTCAGGGCTTCGAAATTTTCTCAAGATTTGACCTTGGAGACAGCTTATTGAGATTTAATCACCGTTAGCATGTGCTGTTTACCGCACACCTACTGTTAAATCACCGCGCACCATTTATTTTTTTGCAAAATCTTCAGTTCGATCACGCACGTGAAAACCGCTCTCCATCTCTATAATCTTGGGCGCTTTTAAATCACTAAATACTGCGCGTACGTCAACCGACTCAACTGCTTGAGTAAGATAGGTTTTGTAATAATAGACTTGGTTCAAAGTATCTGCGGCTGACGTCCAAAGAGTATAGTCTGTTAAAGGAGTATTGGGATCCGCTTCACGAATAGCGCCTTTAGGAATGTCAAAAACATTGAGAATGTGAAACGCCTTGAAGATGGCATCATCAACAGATTCCGATGGCAATGAAGTGTTCGTGAACGCAACCGCGCGCACAAACCTAGATGGCGATGTCATGTCTCCGGGTAAACCAAGCATCCCGCTCCCCTGACCAAACGGCTTAATGCGTTCTCTGCCCACTTCAATTGACTCCACGTTTCGAGACTGAAGCCCTACATAATTGCTCAGGTTAGTTAGGTGCCAATCATAAGTTGGATTGTTGGTCACAACGTTGACCGTGTTATCGAATACCTTCAAACCGTCTTTGGTATACTCTATTACTACTGATGCACCAGTGCTATCGGTCACCGCGTAATGGAAAGGTACACGGCCATTGATTTCATCGACAAAGGTGCCAACTACCTCGATCGTAGGTAGCGCGGCAACCACCTCTTGTACCGTTGCAAACTGGCCAAGAATCCAATTTCCCATTTCCTCAGACGATACTGCGCGATGACGATTTTTGTCGCTGACCGTGCCGAATTCGGCGTTACCCGCAAAGTAGAACGCTCCGTAATACAGACCTTGTGTATTCATGCCATCAAATACAATGTTTTTGCCGAGGCCATTGGCACCCAGAAATCCGTATTTTGCAGTGAAAGTAAAACCTGAATTGTCTGGGTCTAAAATTAACGTGTTGATCTCGGTGCCGGCTGGAATGGCAAGCAAATTTGAGTCAATATCAAACGCAAATTCCATCGTGCGAGCGGCAACAGTGGCACCATCTGTCGAGCGCAACACAATCCCCGTGCAGGCTAGTACCGTCTGAGCTGTAAAAATATAAACAACGAGTAGATATGTTAATTTTTGAATCAAACTAGGAGTGTTGTTCAGACGCTTCATACGTAAAACTCTCATGTTTATTGGTGTTATTAATTACTCAATCTTCATTTGAAATAGTGTGGCTCACTAAATAAAGATGTGCCAGTTTTTATATTATTTAAGAAAATCCCCCTGCCTCAGTGAAAGTGGTTTCGAGCCTACTAGAACGTTTTTACCTGTCCCACTATCGTTTTATGCAAGGCGGAAAACATCATTAGATTCATCGATGGTAGGCTTGCGGCTTGCTGCAGAAACCGTTAACACAAACCAGCTTCCGACCGGTGTTAGCGTTTTCATAAAACAGTTTATAAACAGTACTTGAATCAAGCCGGAGCGCCTCAGAACTAATAAATGTAAACAAATTGCGCTAACATAACCAATATATGAACTTGAATTTCAATGCTTATCAGATACATTTATGCTTATGATCGCTCAACTACCTCTACGATAAGGAATGCTCATGTTCAAAACGGTGCGCTCGATTTTACTTCTAACGGCAGCAGTTTCTTTGATGGGATGTTCGGAACAACCGGCAAACAGTAATAAACAGCCTAAGCCTAGGCCGGTCAAATTGATTACCTTGGAGCAAGCCGGAGAACGGCAGTCCATCACCTATCCTGCAGTAGTCGATGCAGTGCAAAGTTCAAGGTTGGCTTTTCAGGTCGGAGGGTTGATTGAAACAGTCAATGTCATCGCGGCCCAGCAAGTGAAGCAAGGCGATGTCTTAATGCAGTTGGAGCAGCGAGACTTTCAAAACAAATTAAACTCGGCAAAAGCACAATTCGATACATCTCAAAGCGAATACACAAGAGCAAAGACTCTGGTAGAGAGCGGTGTGATTTCGACCAGTGAAATGGAGCAAATCACGTCTAACAGGGATGTCGCGAAAGCTCAGTTAGATAGTGCCGAAAAGGCACTTTCTGACACAGTGTTAAAAGCACCCTTTGATGGTATCGTGTTAGAAGTTCCGGTCAAATCTTTGGAAACTGTCCAAGCAGGCACCTACGCCGTGGGTGTAATGGGAAATGGCTTGATGGAGGCGATCATTAACCTACCGGCGTCTGTTGTTGCAAGAGCAAGCGCAGATGTTCATCCAGAGGCTTATGTTATGCTTGATGTGGCGCCTGACTCGCCAATCCCAGCAACCTTCAGGCGTGCAAATCTAGAGGCTGATCCTTCCACTCAGACCTATCAGGTTCGATTTGCTTTTAACCATCCAGAAAATCTCAATGTTTTGCCTGGTATGACAGCATCTGTCAGTATATCTTTTTTCCCCTCGACCAATGAGGATGGTATTGCTTTGAGCGTGCCAACTTTTGCTATCTTGTATCAAAACGGTCAGCATTTCGTATGGGTCGTAGACCCAGAGACTATGACGGTAGCAAAGCGCGAAATCACTATTCGCGAGGGCGTTGGTGAATCAGTTGTCATTACTTCAGGGCTTGTTATGGGTGAGAGTATCGTTGGGGCTGGAGCGACTTATTTAGCAGAAGGAATGAAAGTGAGGGAGTGGGTCAAATCTTAACAAATATTTGACTCACAATAATTGAATAAAACTAGGAAAACTCACATGAACTTCGCTGAATTCTCGATTAAAAATACTGTGCTCAGTGTCGTAGTAATCTTACTCACTTTAGGTTTCGGTTGGTCGGCGTATCAAAATATGCCCCGATTCGAAGATCCCGAATTTACGATTAGAACCGCACAGATTGTTGTCCAATATCCTGGGGCCAGTCCTCTCGAAGTGGCCGAAGAGGTTACCGCGCCACTCGAGCGCGCGATACAACAACTTCAGGAAGTCGATGAAATTGTGTCGACATCGTCTGCAGGTGTCTCGGAATTGATGGTCGATATTAAATATGAGTTTTCGCCCAGCAAAGCTGACCTTCAGTTAATTTGGACAAAGTTGCGCAACAAAGTCAAAGATGCGGAGCGCTCCCTACCGCCCGGCACCACAATTCCCGTGGTTTATGACGATTTTGGAGACGTCTACGGACTCAGTTATTTGATCACCGGAGATGGCTATTCAGCCGATGAATTGCGAGCTTATGCAAAGCAATTGCAGAGCGAACTTTTGCAAATCGATGGCGTCGCAAAAGTAGCATTTGTCGGTGAACAACAAGAGTCCATATTTGTAGAGATCTCGAGAGAAAATACAGCTCAATTGGGAGTATCTACGTCGAATATATACAGCATTCTAGAGCAACAAAACGCAGTTGTTTCTTCAGGAAGCGTTACTTTAGGCGAACAGAGAGTCGTTATTGACCCCTCTGGTGCTATCGACTCTGTTGAGGCAATCCAAAATCTTTTAGTGTCGACTACATCAGATGGCAATGTGATTTACCTTAAAGATGTAGCAAAAGTCTACCGGGGCTTCCAAGACCCGCCATCAAGACTAGTGCGTTACAACCAAAAGCCTGCAATTGCATTGGGTGTTTCTAACGTGCTTGGCGGTAACGTTGTTAAAATTTTTGCAGACGTTGATGCCAAACTCAAAGACGCTGAAAGTCGTCGACCTTTGGGGATAGAAGTCCACGAATACTATCATCAAGGAGTCGTCGTTCAGGAAGCAGTAGACAATTTTGTAGTGAATGTTATTGCTGCTTTGATCATAGTGATCGTCACTCTATTTTTGTTTATGGGTTTCAAATCTGCCGTTGTTATCGGGGCTATTTTGTTACTGACAATATTTGCAAGTTTAGCAACGATGAATTTCATCGATATTCCAATGCATAGGATTTCTCTGGGAGCATTGATCATTGCGTTGGGAATGATGGTCGATAACGCTATAGTTGTTACCGAAGGGATATTGGTTGGTACCCAGAAAGGAAAGAAGAAGCTTGATATAGCCAAAGACATAGTCACTCAGACAAAATGGCCGCTGCTTGGCGGCACGTTAGTCGGGATCGTAGCCTTTGCACCTATCGGCTTTGCGCCGGGGGATACGGCGGAATACACCGGCCATCTTTTTTGGGTCATTATGATTTCCCTGCTTTATAGTTGGCTGTTTGCAGTAACGCTGACCCCGCTATTTTGCTATTGGCTATTCAAAGAGGGGGGGCTGACTTCGTCGAATGACATAAAGCCTAATGCCTTTATGTCTGGTTATCGTTCGCTTGTGTCTACTGCAATTGGTATCAGGTGGGTAACAATTGCGGTTGTGGCCGGGATGTTTATCGCTGCAATGTGGGGGTTTCAGTTCGTCAAATCAGGCTTTTTCCCAGCCTCAACTACGCCCCAGTTGGTGATTAATTATTGGTTACCTCAAGGTACTGATATCAGACGAACAGAGTTTGATATGAAACAAATCGAGGCTTTTGTTGCCAGTAGAGAAGGCGTTGAAGGTGTGAAGACACTTATCGGTGGGGGTGGCCTTCGCTATATGCTTATATACGAAAGTGAGTCAACTAATAGTTCGTATGGTCAAATTTTGGCGAAGGTAGACGATTATCAGCGATTAGACGATCTGCTAGCCGAAACACAACAATACATTGATGATTCATTCCCGGACGCTCAAGGAAAAGTTTGGCGATTTATACTGGGGCCTGGCGGTGGTTCTAAAATCGAGGCAACTTTTAAAGGTCCTGACCCACAAGTATTAAGAGGGTTAGCAGAACAAGCTAAAGCGGTAATGATCGCTGATGGTAGAGCATTGTCAATAAAAGATACTTGGCGGCAACCCGTAAGTGTTATTGAGCCCGTCTATTCAGAAACCAAAGGACGGCGTGCGGGCATCTCAAGAGAAGATGTAGCAAACGCACTGCAGCAAAATTTCTCTGGTACTAATGTAGGGGTTTATCGGGAGGGAGATGACCTGATCCCCATCGTCGCCAGAGCACCGAGTGGTGAGAGACAAGACTTAAGTAACATTGCCAATATTCAAGTTCGAAGCAGCACAACAGGCAGAACCGTGCCATTAGAACAAGTTACTGATGGCTTTAAAACGGTATGGCGTGACGGAATTCTCAAGCGAGAGAATCGAATATGGACCATAAAAGCACAATCGGATCCATATCCTTCCGAATTAGCTTCCGACCTACTTGAACGGATAAGACCGACCATAGACGCTATTCCTTTGCCTGATGGCTACTACTTAGAGTGGGATGGTGAATACGGGAGCTCTAAAGAGTCAAACGATAATCTAGCGTCAACAATACCAATGGGACTAATGGCCATGGTCTTAATAGTCGTTGTGCTATTCGGCGCGATACGCCAACCTATTGTCATTTGGCTGGTCGTGCCTCTGTCACTAATAGGCGTGGTAATAGGACTCGTCACAACTCAGATTCCATTAGAGTTCATGGGAATTTTGGGGTTGTTGTCTTTGTCGGGACTCTTGATCAAAAACGCCATAGTATTGGTTGACCAAATGGACGTCGAAATCCGCGACGGTAAACCAAGGTATACGGCTATTCTCGATTCTGCGACTAGCCGCGTGCGCCCAGTAATGATGGGGACTTTGACAACAGTGCTGGGGGTCATCCCATTGTTCTTTGATGCATTTTTCCAATCAATGTCAGTCGTTTTAGTGTTTGGTTTACTCTTTGCAACCCTATTAACGTTACTGGTAATCCCGGTGCTATACGCTATTTTCTTTGGTATATCAGAAACCGAGGTTTAATAAGATATCGCGCGCCCGGCTTAGTCGAAGAGCTGGGCGTTAACATTAGCGCTGGCGCGCTGGAATTTAAAACTGCTGTAACGTATTAGCCGCTTGTCATTTTTTTGCGCCAGATGTGCATCTTTTATTTGGCTATATCTGATTCGTTCAGATACGAGACAACGCGAGGTCATTGGATTGTTACATTACAAAAATACGAAACGTCATCTATTCTAAAGAGCAGCGCTATTAATAACATGCACTTAAAATAGTTAATTAGTATGTTAGCCGTCCAATGAGTAAAAATTTATACGACCAAGGTGACCGTTGATGAGGGATTTTAAATTATGCACCATCGCGCTAGTTTTAGGGGTAAGCCAAGCCAGCTATGCTTCAGAAATTACCGAATTAGAGCAGTGCATGTTGCGCGAGATAAATACAGGCGATCAAAACCGCACCGTTGCGCAAATTGAAGCTCTGTGCCTGCATCAGCAAAACGAGACGGCTGTTGAAATAGACGGATTAGGTGTTACCAGCCAGCATAAAGGTGTGCTGAGTGAGCGTTTGGCTCGTGAACGGATAGCGGCATTTAACCCTTTTGTTATTACACCACATAAAATGAATTATATACTACCGGTATATAATACAAACTCAATCAATCGCGATGCGTACGAGTCTTCTGAAGGTTTTTTTGACAATCTTGAAGACGTAGAAGCGATGTTTCAGATCAGCATGAAAATCCCCTTATTCGAAAACAGTCTATTTGTTGAAGGTGATGGATTATTTCTCGGGTTTACCCTGCAAGCTTGGTGGCAAATATACGCAGATAATATTTCTAAGCCCTTTAGAGAAACTAATTATCAACCCGAACTATTTTACTTAACACCAATTGGGTGGCATCCATTTGATGGCAATACGGCGCTTGCTTTTGGTATAGAGCACCAGTCAAATGGACGTAGCCAATTCTTGTCGCGCAGCTGGAATCGTGTCTACATGCAGATTCTTTTTGAAAAAGAGAACTTTGGACTAAGCTTACGACCATGGATTCGATTAAGTGAAGACCCAAAGGAATTTGAATTTGACCCTAGTGGCGATGACAATCCTGATATCGAAGACTTCATGGGAAATTTTGAACTGGGTTTCGCCTACAAATGGCATAACTTCGAATTTAATTTTCAGGGCCGTCAAAATTTTTCAACACATAATGGCTCAGCCGAACTCGGATTTACGTTTCCACTTTTCGGACGTTTGCGTGGCTATGCGACCGTATTTTCCGGGTATGGTGACAGTATGATTGATTATAATTACAGCCAAACACGTTTCGGTCTCGGTATAGTACTTACGGATATCTTGTAGTTGGTATGAGCTTTGGAATCATACATTAAACGCGTGCACTAACCTCATTACCCGGAAATTACTTATTCAGTTTCAGTGCTTACGCTGCTGCCCTGGGGTGGGAACATCATTAGTGTATTTGATACAGCAGCATTCACGAATGTTGCCTCACCGGCTTTTTGGTCATTACTCAATCGCTTTTCTGATACACCGTGCCAAACCGGTGCTTGTCGACGAACATCAAACACATCTATTGCTAGAGTACCTTTCGTATATTCCACCACTCGATCCGTATAGACTGGCATTGGTGTATTCATCCAATATCGATTCCCCCAACGCCAATCATTGCTAAACAGCACGTTTGGATCTTGTTGAACCTCTATCTTATCTCTCGCTCCAACGGTTATTGTGATGGCAATATCTGCGTCTGTTCGCGACTCAACAAATGTATAGCCCTTTGCCTCCATGTTAGTCTTGACAGCCTGTTTGAGACGCTCTTTTACCAGTGGACTAATGGGAGTCTCACTGTTTATGATTACGGGTTCTGCCGACGTCCAACTGTAGCTTACATACTCACTAAAATCCTGCTGGGGATCATAGTCGGTGTAGACTTTGGGACTTGAAGTGCAGGCGGGTATCAGCAACACAATAATACAAATAACAGCAAAATGATAAGACCTCATGACGACTCCTCTAGCGATTCGGTCTCCGTAATTGTATGCTATCGATGAATTTACGAAGCGCCGTTGTTTGATAGAAGGTTAGTGCGAACTGAGCGGCTTTGCAAAAAAACGAACCTCTTTTAAGTGTTTTTTTGCAAATTGAATAGGGCATACGAGGATATCATACGAAGTAGCGACTCATTGAATATTCGGTTTCGCCACAGCTTCAAGTTACACATCAGAACTCTCGCTTTCTGCCAACAAGTGCTATCCAATTCGCTCATGAAAGCTTTTCTGCTGCATCTAAAATACGCAATTCATTCTTGATGCGAGTAACGTCTTTCTTACTTTGTCTACTGTAGACGGTCATGGTGTTTGATATACTACTAGGGATTTTGCAATTATAACTACCATCATTGATTAAAAGGTCAATATCAGCAGCCAAGCAGGTTTTTAAGCGGCACAAATACAACAGATCGAGACTCCTCTACTCCCTAGTTTATGCGGCACACAAGCGTTGTTAACGTCGCTTTTTTAGTGTATTTTTTAAGCTTTTAACATATAATTCAACCGTTTTGGCAATTTCGATTAGGTTTCATGTCTGCAGCTTCGGCGCACGAATCAACAGCATCTAGTGCTCGTGACAAAATTTTATTAGTGGATGACCAGCCACTCAACTTAGAATTGTTACGTTGCTACTTAGAGCCCGACTACGATGTGTTCGTAGCAGAATCGGGTGCGGACGCTATTCAACAGTGCGAAAACGTTGAACCAGACATCATTTTACTCGATGTAAATATGCCCCAAATGGACGGTTTGGAAACCTGCCGAGCGCTCAAGAAAAACCCCTATTTTAGCGATACTCCAATTATGTTTGTGACCGCCAAAACTACCGAGCAGGACCAACAGGAATGCTGGGATGCGGGCGGCGACGATTACATTCCTAAACCGGTACACAGAGCCAATCTGTGCAATCGAGTGCGCGCTCAGCTGAATGCTCGCAAACGCAGTGTTGGACAGCGCCGCAGTGGGTCGATAGATGCTATAACCCAATTGCCTAGCCGCGATATGATGAAAGACTACTTACAATTCCAAACCGAATTGGCGCTGAAAAATCGCATCGAAATGTCACTGGTGTTGTTTGGCATCGACGATTATGAAAAACATTTGACCTATTACGGTAACGGAGCCAATGAAGTAATGCTATCTCATGCCGCTTTCGAATTGCGTGAAGTTTTTGTTGATAGCATTAACAAGGTGTTTTGTTACAGCGATGGTCTATTTTGTGCGATTTTACCTGAAACCAATCGTGCAGAAGCGTGGCAGATGTGCTCAACAGTTCTCAGCGCTATGAATGATGCAGCTATTCCACATCTCACATCGAAGGCTGGCAAGGTCACCCTTAGCGCTGGAATAGCGTCTCTGATTGATGCGGGATTTGATCAGCACAATATTATGAGCTTAGCGCAGAAAAATCTGCGTTCAGCGAAACGACGTGGTGGGAATAACATTGCCGGTTGGAGTCCAACGGGTTTCGAATACGTTTAGCCAACCCAATTCTCTGTGTAGTTATGCCAACTAAATTAGTAAATTCAGTGATTTGAACTATAGTTAGGCAATAATCTTCCTTCCAAACGGTCTAATGAACGACGAACTCCTCTTTGCCGATGATGACTACCAAGAACCTTTGTTACCTTCTGGCGAACGATGGAAAGTCTTAATTGTTGACGATGAGCCTGAAATTCACACTATAACGCGGCTCGTGCTTGATGATATGGAATTTGATGGTCGCGGTGTTCACTGCTTAAGTGCTTACTCGGCGACAGAAGCCCGAGCTATTCTTAATAGCGATGATAATCACGATATAGCCTTGGCCATTGTTGATGTTGTAATGGAAACACACAATGCAGGTTTGGAGCTCATTCGCTGGGTCAGAGAAACAGCCAACAACCACATGATCCGCCTTGTACTGAGAACCGGTCAACCTGGTGAAGCGCCTGAAGAAAGCGTCATCCGCGACTACGATGTCAACGATTACAAGAATAAAACTGAATTGACTGCATTGCGTCTGAAAACCGTCACATTTTCGGCATTGCGCAGCTATCGCGACATTAAAATTATTGAACGTCACCGGATCGGCTTAGAGCGCATCATTGCTGCTACTACCGAATTTATTGAATGTGAAACACTGCCCCAATTTGCCAATACCATCCTAGGCCAAATTGCCACGTTACTCGGACTCGAATCACAAGAAATCGTGTGTTGCGCTATCACTCATGAATTCGGCCAGGCTCCACAAGATGGCATTAATGTACTTGCCAACAACCGCGGAGAGTGTGGTACCTCAGAGTGCATCGAAGAAGCTATACGCCAGCGCCTAACGGCAGCACTAGAAATCAAGAAAAGTGTGCATACCGCTGATTATTTCATTGGATACTTCACCACAAGCCGCGGTACAGAAAACTTGCTGTATGTGTCTAGAGATAGTTCGATAGAGCCAGTTCAACATCACTTACTCGAGTTCTTTGCTCACAACATTGCCGTCGCCCATGAAAATTTAAACCTGCGTGAAACCATCAAAGAATCACAACGCGAATTATCGTATGTGGTCGGTGAAGCGGTGGAAATGCGCTCAAAAGAAACGGGAAGTCATGTAAAACGCGTCGCCCACATCAGCTCCTTATTAGCTAAGCTATACGGTTTATCTGAACACGACGCCGAAATGATCAAATTGGCTTCGCCCCTGCATGACGTTGGCAAGATAGGTATTCCCGATGAAATCCTCAATAAGCCCGGTAAACACACCGAAGAGGAGTTCGCGATCATGCAAACACATACACAGATCGGTTATGACATGCTAAGCCGCAATGACAATCCGGTTCTCGGGTTGGGTGCAGTCATAGCCCAGCAACATCACGAATGTTGGGATGGCAGTGGTTATCCCAATCAGCTCAGAGGTGATGAGATCCATATTGCCGGACGTATCTCTGCGGTTGCCGACGTTTTTGATGCGCTGGGCAGTAATCGCTGTTATAAAGAATCGTGGCCACTGCCGAAAATTGTTGAGTACTTTGAAACGCATCGCAGTGGTAAATTTGATCCGCAATTAGTCGATGTTTTACTGCAGAACATCGATCAATTTGTCGCTATTCGCACAGCATTTCCCGATTAAAACCTAATCGCTCTGACTCTGCCATCCAACGCTTTACCGACTGATCAGCAATGAACTGTGGTAATGTTACACTGTGACATATAAAGGCAGCACCTGACGATTGCCTCACTAATAAAATTCAATAGAGAACTCTAATGAAAACACCTAAACGACTTACCCAAGTGTTCGGCTGGGCGGCACTGTTTACTGCACTTGCCTTCACTGCAAACAGCTACGCTGACGGCCACCAAGAAACACCAGGAAACGACTATTCTGAGTGGGATGTGCTCACCCCTCCTTTAACCTTGTCGAGCATCGATATTGAGACGGATGAAACGACCTGGTCAAGTTTGGACGTTAGCCCCAATGGCGAGCATTTCGTTTTCGATATGCTCGGCGATATCTACATTGTCGATATCAACGGCGGCGAAGCTAAACCGTTAACCCAAGACTTTGCTTGGAATATTCATCCAGCGATTAGTCCCGATGGTACTGAAGTAGCGTTTATTTCGGACCGGGATGGTTTGAGTAACATTTGGATCATGGACATAGATGGCACCAACTTACGTCAGGTGACTAAAGAAAAGAACAATATTATTCACTCGCCGAAGTGGAGCCCTGATGGTCAATACTTAGTGGGTACCAAAGGTATAATGTCGAGCCGCAGCATCCCTGCTGGTGAAATCTGGATGTGGCACAAAAGCGGTGGCAGTGGCTTAGTAATTAAAGCCCGTATCCATGGTAAGTCAGACCAAAAGAACATCGCCGACCCGGCATTTTCACCTGATGGCAAATACATCTACTACACCCAAGATGTGACGCCTGGTAGCACTTTCAGCTATAACCGCGACCCGCTTAAAGCCATCTTTGCCATCACGCGTTTTGATCGCAAAACGGGCGAGGAAGAACGCTACATCTCCGGAACCGGTGGTGCTATTGTGCCAACGCCTTCACCAGACGGTAGATCAGTAGCTTATGTCCGTCGCGTTACTAACCGCACAGCGCTATTTATCAAAGATATTGAAACCGGGATTGAAGAGCCAATCTTCTTAGGCCTAGAACGTGACATGCAAGAAGGCTTTGGTTCTGAAGGTTACTTTGCCTATTTTGACTGGACACCCGACAGCGATAACATTGTTTTTTGGACGGGTGGTAAATTCCACGTGATTGACGTGGCCAACAGCACTCCAGACAACCCGCAAATCACAACGCTAAACGTCAACGTTAAAGCTACCTTGCAGTACGCTGATGCACTGCGTTTCCCAGTCGATGTTGCACCCGAAGAATTTGGTGTTAAAGCTATCCGTTGGTCGCAAAAATCACCTGACGGCAAGTCCGTCCTGTTCCAGGCTCTGGGCAAACTCTATGTACGCGATCTAAAGTCAGGTAAAACCAAGCGTTTAACCCGTCAAGACGAACATGACGAGTACTATCCACGTTATTCGAATGACGGCAAACGCATTGTTTATACTACTTGGAATGACCAGGAACTCGGTAGTATCCGCGTAGTATCTGCACGTGGTGGCAAAGGTAAAGTGGTGAGTTTAACACCTGGCCATTATATAGAGCCTAGTTTCTCGACAGATGGAGAATTCATTGCATACCGCAAGTTCAGTGGCGGTTACCTATTAGATCCAAAGCATTCTGTTGATTCGGGTATTTACATTCTCAATCTCGATGATGAAGTCACAAAGCGCGTTGCAAAACGGGGTTGGAATCCACATTTTGCAGGCGACAATAGTCGTTTGTACTACACTGAGTCTGTCGGTGGCACGCCCTATCCTGAGACACAATTTGTATCCGTTGACCTGAATGGCGAAGACAAGCATGTGCACCTATACGGTGCAGACAAAGTCAGCGAATACCGTCTATCTCATGATAAGCAATGGGTAGCATTCGTTCATCAATACAATGCGTATATTGCACCGTTTGCAGATAACGGTAAAAAGATCACGGTTGGCCCGACAATGACTTCACTGCCAGTCAAGCAAGTATCTGCTCGTGCCGGTGAGTATCTTAACTGGGCACCAAACAGTGCATCAGTGGGCTGGTTCCATGGCCCGTATTTCTTCGATCGTCAGCTTAGCGATACTTTCGCTTTCTTAGCAGGTGAAGATGTTGAATTGCCCGAAGCCGAAGCTGAAGGTATTAATCTGTCGTTTACTCGTGCTACAGATAATCCAGACCAAGTTACCGCGATTGTTGGTGGCAAAGTGGTAACCATGCGCAATGCCAATGAGCAACAAGAAGTTATAGAAAACGGTGTCGTTCTGATTGAAGGTAATCGCATTACCGCTGTTGATACTGCCGCGAGTGTAGAAATACCGGAAGATGCGTTAGTTATTGATGCCGCTGGACACACGGTTATTCCTGGTTTAGTTGATACTCATGCCCACGGTGCGCAAGGTCGCAACGAAATCATTCCGCAACAAAACTGGAGCCAGTACTCAAATGTTGCCTTTGGTGTGACCACTATTCACGATCCATCAAACGATACAACGGAAATCATGGCAGCTGCTGAATTACAACGTGCCGGTGAAATCGTTGCGCCACGTATTTATTCAACCGGTACGATTTTGTACGGTGCCGAAGCTATGGGCTACAAAGCGATCATCAATAATTATGACGACGCTTTTTTCCACGTTCAGCGTCTACAAGATGTTGGTGCCATCTCGGTGAAGAGCTATAACCAACCGCGTCGCGACCAACGTCAACAAGTGCTATTAGCCTCAAAACACTTAGAGATGATGGTAGTACCTGAAGGTGGCGGAAAACTGCAGCAAAACCTATCTATGCTAGTAGATGGTCACACCGGTCTCGAGCACTCGATTCCGATTGCTCATGGCTACAGCGATCTAACCCAATTGTGGGGTGCTACGCGTTTCGGTTACACACCTACATTTGTCGTATCTTACGGTGGTTTGATGGGTGAAGAATACTGGTACGATCGCACCGAGGTCTGGAAAAATGAACGCCTTATGCGCTACACGCCAAACTATTTGATTGAACGCCGTGCGATTCGTCGCCCAACGGCTCCTGATAATCAGTATAACCATATCGATATTGCTACTTATGCCAAAACTCTTCGCGACAATGGCGTCGGCGTGCATATCGGTGCCCACGGCCAGCGTGAAGGCTTAGGTGCGCACTGGGAACTATGGATGATGGAACAAGGCGGCTTTACCCCTTGGGAAGCATTGCGTGGCGGCACCATCGACGGTGCAGTGCACTTAGGTATGTAGGGCGATATCGGTAGTATTGAAGTCGGTAAATTAGCTGACTTAGTCATAGTCAGCGGCGACGTATTAAACGACCTTAAGCGCAGTGAATATATAACTTACACCGTGCTCAATGGCCGCGTGTATGAGGCTGCCACGATGAATCAAGTTGGCAGTGACGAACAGCGTAATGCATTCTTCTTCGAAGGCAATAATCGCATGTTTATGCCGGCCGAAACAGCGCAGCAAATCGATGCTAAAGCGCACAAATATCACTGGAAGCACTAGTCTAGTGTGTTTGTGAAAATTTCGAAGCCCGGACCAGTGGCGGCAAATACTGAAAGACCAACAGCAAAGTGGCTTAACCATTTCAGAATTTTGTCGCCAGCATAAGATTTCTGTGAGTTGTTTTTTCAGTCAACGAAAGAAGCATGGATGAGTTAATGCCACGACATCCGCTTTTGTCAGTACACAAGTTACCAAACATACTACGACAGAAGTCCATCGAGATATTAAGGAACCGATTGTGCTTGAACTTTCAGCCGCTAGGTTATCGCTGCCAGCAGAAACACCGGCAGATTACCTGCTCACTTTGCTCAATGGCCTGCCGGCATGAAGCTTTTTGTTGATCCGCCTCAGGTGTATTTGCACCGTGATTTTGTCGACTTCAGAAAGTCCATCAACGGTCTTGCGGCCATCGTCGAAACCGACATGGC
>CAXRGW010000068.1:0-8032 GCA_964230255.1 Alteromonas sp. | reverse complement strand
CATCCACCAGAGGATGATAACCTTTCGGCACGATCCCTTGCCCGTGCATAACGGCTAACCAGCTCGTTTCATTAAATAACTCAATGTCTTGGCGGTAAATCCGCCCATTAGCACGGTACAATTCAATCTTGTTCTGCAAGTTATCGGGAATAGACATATTTTTACAGTAACGCCAAAATAAATTTATCCAATCCGGTAATTTCGCGGGGTAATGCTCATAACTTGGGAGACATCCCGACGCACCAAACAACTCAATAATGTGTGTAAAGAATCTAGTCCCAAGTCCGCTTGTAAAGCCGTTACTGCATCAAACTGAATTGTTTACTTCAAAATTGTATACCTGCCAGTTAAATGGCAGAGCCGGTGACATTGGTTGCAAACGTGAAACTTTTGGTATTTTGACCGATTTACCACATTGGGCAAGAACTGCTTTGCTTGGATAGAACCGCAACTGCGAACTAGTTTGCGTTTGTTGCACGCGAATAACACCGTAATCGCAAGCATGTAAAACTGGGCTAAAAGGCTGACTATTTAGATCGCTACATAACCTAGCTTGTTGCTATCAAATTCTACGCTGTTGCATCTCTTTTACGCAGTAGTCAACCGCTCTAACGGTAAGTGCCATAAACGTCAAAGACGGATTTACAGTAGCTGATGAGCAATACGACGCGCCATCAGTCACAAATAAATTAGGTATATCATGGCATTGGTTATAGCCATTTAACACTGACTCACTCTTGTCTCGGCCCATCCGCGCGGTGCCCAATTCATGGATGGCCGAACCCGGTGGGTTATTGTCAGTATTTACGAAACTATTGATATTTTGCACGCCAATTTTCTTCAGCATGCCTTCGCATTCTTCTGCACAGTCTTCCATCATCAATCGTTCATTATCAGACCATGATGCGTTGAAATGCAGTTGCGGCATTCCCCATTTGTCTTTCTTCGTAGGGTGTAAATTCACATGGTTTTCGAAACGGGGTAACATTTCCCCTTGCGCATATAAACCAAAGTACCAGCCGCCAGGACGGGTCAAACTCGTTTTAAAATCTGCGCCAATGCCATCGCTATGGGCGCGGCCGCGCCAATTGCCACGACTCGCTCCGCCACCAAGCGCGTAACCACGAACGTAATGTTTTTTGTAGCGACTCGGCTCGTATTGGAAGTTCGGTACATAAATGCCTGTAGGTCGGCGACCTGACGTATACTCATCTTCGTACCCTTCAACGAAACCACCTGCACCGGCGTTGTAACAATGGTCCATTAAGTAGTGACCTAGCACGCCCGAGCTGTTGGCGATCCCATTGGGAAACTTCTTAGATATAGAATTCAACATGATTTGGGTAGTGCCTAATGTCGAAGCACATAGAAACACCACTTTGGCAAAATATTCACGTGTCGATAGATCTTTATCTTCAATTACGCGAACGCCACGCGCTCGGTTAGTCTTCTCATCGTAAATCACGCTGTGCACAATGCTATCAACAGCGATGTTTAATTTACCTGTGGCAGCAGCAAAAGGCAGCGTTGAACTTTGGGTAGAGAAATAAGCTCCAAATGAGCAGCCTTTCTGACATTCATCGCGCGCCTGGCATACTACACGACCGTGTTGCATGTGATATTCGGTTGGCACTGACAAGTGTGCACAACGCCCCATAACCATTGGACGATCAGGGTATAACTCGGCAAACTGACGCTTAATTTCTTTTTCCACACTGTTCATTTCAAACGGCGGCAGAGAGTCACTGTCGGGTAACTGGGGTAACCCATCGCGGTTGCCAGAAATGCCGGCGTGCTTCTCAACATAGCTGTACCAAGGTACCAAGTCAGCATAACGAATCGGCCAATCATTGCCATAACCATCCGCTTTATTTGCATTCAAATCAAACTCGCTCATACGATATGACTGACGATGCCATGTCAGTGACTTACCGCCCAGTTGATTGCCCCGGATCCAGTTGAAATCGGTGCCTTCTTCCGTGGTGTAGGGTAAATCTCGATCATTGCCGAAAAAGTGCTTCGTAGTATCGTTGAAGGCGTACGAGCGCGATTGCTGCTTGTACTGCTGTTCAATGAGTAAGTTATCGACTTTAGTTCGCTCGGGAAACTCCCACGGACCTTTTCCTTCGGTTGGATAATCTTTGCGATGTTCCACCTTGCGGCCACGCTCGATCATCAGCGTTTTAAACCCACGCTCTGTAAACTCTTTGGCAGCCCAACCACCAGTCACACCAGAACCCACTATGATGACATCATACTCGTCTTGTGTATCGGTGATAAAAATATCGTTTAATTGCATCTTTACTGCCTAATAATAATTCAAAGAACCCCAAGACCGAGTGCTTGGTGTTGCTGGAATAGAACCTTTGTAACCACCTGGCACAGCCTGATATACCAGTGCCTGTGTTGCGCCAACTTCGCTAGTAAAATAGCCGAAAATCAGCAGGTGTTTAACAAATTTAAATTGACCTTTTTGCTCGTCGCTGAAACCTTTTAGCGCCTCTAAATCGACTAATATTTGGGTTTGCTGAGCGGGTAATAGTTCACTGAAGCTTTTGCCATATGTTTTTACACTATGGGCGTCAATTGCCGCTAAGATTGTAATCACAGCTTGCTGCTCTTCAGCGCTATGACATTTACTCAGTTGATTATCGATAAAACCGTGGCAATCAACGTCTGCCGCACTTGGTGTATCGGTTTTTGGCAATACAGTCGCACATACATCGCGCAACGTTGTTAACTGTTGCTTGTTCAGTACTGCGCCATCTTTTGCGGCACTGTCAGGACGTGGCGTGTATACCAATGCTGAACTTACACCAGCAGTGGTTGCTAAAGCTGCCGCGCCTGTAGCCCCAATGATCTGCCCTAGTCGCTTAATAAACCAACGGCGTTCATTAAGTTGTTGGGTTAAGTTGTTATTGCTCGTTGACATATCGGTTACCTATTGCTCCGCGACTGGCGAAGCGGTTTTCGCTGATATCTTTCGAATAGCTAAATATAGCGCGACAAACGCCACAATTAAAACAACTGGGAATACTAGCAAGTTTTCCAGTACCGCCTGTCCAGCTGCAATTTCAACTTGTGTTGCATCGAGGTTTTGCGCTTCAGCTTTCGCGGTCGCCTCATCAATCCAACTACCGATAACCGGGTTCCACATACTGACTGCGAACATTCCGGCACCACCGATCATCGATAAACCCAATGCGCCGGTTTTCGGCGTATATTCAGACACACATCCCAGCATAGTTGGCCAGAAGTAGCAGACGCCAACGGCGAAGATTATCGCTGCAACATATATCATACTGCCGCTCACTTGAGTCATCATGATCATGCCAATTGTGGCGAAAACTGCGGAGGTTAAGAGTACACCAGCAGGATTAAGGCGATGCACTATTGGACCTGCATAGTAACGCCCTACAGCCATAATACCGGTCATCAATGCGAGGATTATCATTGGCGAAGCACCTGATGCTCCTAGAATACCAGATATCCATTGTTGCGTACCCAACTCAGTGGTTGCAGTCAGTGTCATGCAAGCAACCAAGAATAGGAATAACGGCGTAAACAGATATCGCAGGTTTTCCATGGTCGAATGCTCGGAGCGGTCGAATGTCGGGAAAGCGCTGGTCCACAGCATATAGCCATAAACCAGCGTAGGGACAATAATCACTGCAACTTGTAACTGCCACCCTAATCCGGCAGAAGTCATCGCGTTTGAAATCAGTGCACCAATCACGATGCCACCCGGGAACCACACGTGAAACTTATTTAGCATAGTGGTTTTATTGTCTTTATAAATTTCTGCAATCAGCGGATTACAGCCCGCTTCTACTGAACCATTGGCAAAGCCAATTAAAAATGTCGAAATCAGCAAGCTCCAAAAGCCACCGGCCATTATGGTCAAAATTAAACCCAGAAGGTGGCACGCAAATGCTAATGTAATGAGCTTTCTAGCACCCATCGCGTTATATAAAAAGCCACCAAACATGGTTGCAAGTGGGAAGCCAAGAAAGGCCATGGCGTTAACCCAACCTAGTTGCTCACCATTGAGCCCATATTGGCTGCCAAGTTCACCTAGGATACCCGCGCGAATAGCAAAGGTCATTGATGTTACAGTGAGTGCAACACAGCATAAGGTGAATACTTTTTGAGCGTTGGTTTTCTCTGACATACCTACCTCTATATACCTAGTGTACGGCGATTGGCTGCTTCGTCAGTGTCACCACCGGCGAAATCGTCAAAGGCCTTGTCCGTTGGACGAATAATGTGCTTAGCAATAAACGGGGCTCCTTCAGCGGCACCGTCCTCTGGGTGCTTCATGCAGCACTCCCACTCCATTACCGCCCAACCGTCAAACCCATATTGGGTTAACTTGCTAAAAATCTGAGTGAAGTCGATTTGTCCGTCACCGAGTGAACGAAAACGACCAGGGCGATTAATCCATGGCTCGTAGCCACCATAGACACCACATCGCCCTGACGGGACAAACTCTGCATCTTTGACGTGGAAAGCTTTTATACGGTCGTGATAAATATCGATAAACGCTAAGTAATCCAGTTGCTGCAAAACAAAGTGACTTGGGTCGTAAAGTATGTTGGCTCGGCTGTGATTGTTGGTTGCTTCTAAAAAGCGTTCAAATGTCACACCGTCGTGTAAATCTTCACCTGGGTGCAGTTCGTAGCATACGTCAACACCGCACTCATCAAACTTATTCAAGATCGGTAGCCAACGCTTGGCTAATTCGGCAAAACCGGTTTCAACTAATCCAGGCGGTCGCTGCGGCCATGGATACATCGTGGGCCACAACAACGCACCAGAGAAACTAGCGTGAGCTGTTAGCCCTAGATTTTTGCTCGCTTGTGCAGCCCATAACATTTGCTGATGAGCCCAATCTGTGCGTGCTGCAGGGTTGTTTTTGACTGCGTCCGGAGCAAAGCCATCAAACATGCCGTCATAAACTGGGTGCACAGCGATAAGTTGCCCCTGTAAATGAGTAGAAAGCTCGGTAATCTCCACGCCAGCTTGACGCGCGATATCAATTAACTCTGAGCAATACTCGGTACTTTGTGCAGCACGCTCTAAATCAATAAAACGCTCATCCCAACTCGGGATCTGAACGCCTTTAAAGCCTAGACTAGCTACCCACTGACAGATACTAGCGAAATCATTGAATGGCGCTTCATCAGCGGCAAACTGGGCTAGGAAAATTGCTGGGCCTTTGATCTGTTTCATATGCTCTCTTTAGTTATCGAATGGCGAGTGTTCAACCACAAATGGATGCCACTTAATATTTGAATGACTCGCTGCTACAGCGTTCTCAATAAATGCCATACCGCGAATTGCATCTTCTATTCCAGGTACACTGCACTGACTGTCGCTACTGTTTTCATGGGCGATTATTTGTTTGGCAAAATCGCTGTAGATATTACCGAATGCTTCTAAATATCCCTCCGGGTGGCCGGCAGGTGTCCGAGTAGCGGCTAATGCATTGTCGGCCAAAGAGCCAACACCGGTGCGGAATAGCTGACTAGGCTGGTTATTGAATTTCAACCACAAGCTATTGGGTTCTTGCTGTTGCCAAGACAAACTAGCGTCCTCGCCGTAAACTCGCAGAGTGAGATTATTTTCTTCACCTACTGCGACTTGGCTAGCCATCAAGGTGCCACGAGCGCCGTTGCTAAACTTGGTTAACACCGTGCCATCGTCATCTAAACGACGGCCAGGGACAACTGCCGCAAGATCTGAACACAAATCGGTTATTTTCAATCCGGTAACATATTCCATTAGATTGGCAGCATGTACACCTATATCACCCATGCAACAACTAATACCGGCTTGGTTAGGATCTACCCGCCAGCTCGCTTGCTTGCCGCTATCATCTTCGCTAGCTGCTAGCCAACCCTGATGATATTCTGCAATAACTTTTACAACTTTACCGAGCTTACCAGCAGCGATTAAAGCTTGGGCTTGTTTGACCATCGGGTAACCGGTGTAAGTATGCGTTAAACCGTAAAGCTTTCCGCTCTTACTAACCACCGGAGCAAGTGCTAATGCTTCGTTTAATGAGAACGTAGCAGGCTTATCTGACAATACGTGAAAACCGGCTTCCAATGACGCCTTGGCGACGGAAAAATGTAAATGATTCGGCGTGACTATGGAAACAAAGTCCATTCGTTCCGAGACGGGCAATTGCGACTCCAATGTTAACATTTGATTAAAGTCAGAGTAGCAACGCGAATCATCCAAGCCCAATGTACGGCCTGAGGAAAGCGAGCGCTCCGGGTCCGAACTAAAGGCGCCACAGACTAATTCAATCTCGCCATCAATTCGCGAGGCCATGCGGTGCACGTTACCAATAAAAGCTTTGTGTCCACCACCAACCATTCCCATGCGTACTTTTCTTGTCATTTACTCTTCTATTTTCACTGCATTTGTGTTGTGCTTGTCAATGTTCTGTAAACATGTGTTTGGCACTAACACTTGTAAATATTATGTAATAAGTATTGCGAATTAGTTGCAAAAAGCGTTAATACAAAATCGGTTTCGTATGCAACATTTTCGGCGTAATATAAATCCAAGTGTTTTCTGAAGGAGTCAACTATGAGTGTTGAAACTAAGAGTGACGCTGTCGCGTTGCTGACTAACATTCACGTGACTGAATTAATAGGTATGTTTGATTTAGTGCCTAACACACTGTTTTGGATAAAGGATGAGCACTGCCGATTTATCCACGCAAATCAAGTATTTATCGCGCATAGCGGCATGCGTTGCTTATCTAAAATAGTAGGCCGTACGGATTACGCTATATCGCCGCCACACTTGGCACGACAATTCATCCTTGATGATCAAAAGGTCATGGCCGGCGAAATAGTCACCAATCGTATAGAACTGAACATGCTATCCTCTGGCGAGTTTGGCTGGTACTCAACATCAAAACGTCCACTGCACAATGACAATGGAGACATAATCGGCACCTATGGCTTTACTCACCATTTAGAGCAAACCTCTCAAGCGCTTAGTAGTATTGAGGCAATTAAGGCACCGGTTGAATATGTGCGAGAAAACTATCATCGCGAAATCACGATCGATGATTTAGCTAAAATGTCTTTTCTATCCGTAAGTGCTCTAGAACGCCGGTTTAAGAAGCACTTGGGTAAAACACCAAAGCAATTTATTAACGAAATTAGACTTGAAAATGCGCGTAGAATGTTGATTGAAACCAAGCTCCCCATAGTCGAAATCGCCTATCAATGTGGTTTTTCAGAGCACAGTTACTTCAGTCGTCAGTTTAAAATCATGTTTGGCACTTTGCCCTCAGTATTACGAGAACAAATGCAACAAAAAGCCCAAGTTGCGTGACAACTGGTAAAAGCGTCACGCCGAATATTTCACAATCGACGACAAAATTTACATGACCGCTAGATACGCAATTCCCTAGCGTATGTTAACGGTTTGTTATTATGCGCAGGGAGTATTTATAACCCGCGGACTTAACGTTTTATCGACCCTGATTGATGCAAACATTACTTTCGACTTGACGAACCATCACTATCATTTTGGCACCGCCATAGTGAGTGATATTATTATGGGTGACTCGGCTGATAGTGACGCCTATCGCGATCGTTTACTAAGCGACTTCAATCAGGCCGGTCAAGAAAATGACCTAAAGTGGGCACCGCGGATTGGAGAATGAATCGAGAGCTTTAACCAAAACGAGCGCTTTCATAGGTGAATGGGATATTTTGAATGAACCCTACGACAATCATTATCTGATGGATGCATTCGGTGACGAAGTGATGACGGATTGGCTTACCACCAGCAATGCAATCCTTGCTGAACAGAAACGCTAGCTTAACGACTACTCTAATATGGCCGGCGGGAGCCTAGATGCAGCACCTCAACAAGACTATGAAGATACTACAGATTACCGCGTTAACAATGGCGTACCGATTGATGGCATCGGTATGCAAGACCACTTCAGCAACTCCCCTACTGGTATTGCGCGCATAATTTCTCAACACTTGTTGACTGA
>CAXRGW010000067.1:0-6624 GCA_964230255.1 Alteromonas sp. | reverse complement strand
ATGCACAGTAAAGTTGATGAATCGCATCAGCATTGCGATGGCGCTTGTTTGTGTTTGCACATTTCAGTTAATCAAACGCCTTACCTTGGCGACAATCAAGGGTCGATATTCAGCGCTACACCTGCGGAGCGAGTAGCCTATACCCGTGCGTTTTATCCTTCTACTGAACTAGCTCCGCCGTCACCGCCACCCAAATCATTCGCCTGATATAACGGCCATCCATGGCTTCACAATCGCACCAAAAGTGCGATGCAGTTTTGTACATATCAGGAAATATCAATGCGATATTTATGGGTTGCCCTTATCGGAATAGGGTTATTGATTCCGAATGTTGTAGACGCACGACCTGTGTCTTACCCCAGTGGTTGGACTTATATGCTGATGAACGACGGTATGAAAAATACCGCCCATGTTCACTATTCACCTACGGCAAAAGTGTCTGTGGGATATAAGTTTGAGTACTGGCGGGATATGGATTTCAGTTTGCATGCGGTACAAGTCAACAACCTCATAAAGCGTTGGAATCAACGCGACAGTCAAGCCAATTTTTACTTTAAGTCTGGTGTAGGTGTCGTTAATTCAAGCGCATCAAGCAGTGGCAGCGGTAACGAATTGGGCGGTTTTCTCGGCATTGCCACGGATTGGGAAGACAGGCGCTATTTCGTAGCTTATTCCAATCGTTACACCCATGCGGGTAATAGTGGTGAATTTTTCACGCAATCTGCGCGTGCTGGCTGGGCACCGTATGAAGGTGACTACGGCGATTTACACACTTGGTTGATGTTGCAAGTTGATCACACCCCCGAAGCGCAAGACAATTTTACCATTACCCCTTTAGTTCGTTTGTTTAAAGGTCTCCATCTTATGGAGGCAGGCATAAACAATCACGGCGAAATTTTATTTAACTACGTATACAGATATTAATTACCGGAGATAGATCATGAAAAAAATCATCTTAACATTAGCCTTTATCACTGCTTTTGTTTCACTTTCAGCAGTGGCTGAAACGTCTACTCGAACTGGCGATGCGCTAGTCACCGTCAATGGTTTGGTTTGTGACTTCTGTGCCCGAGCACTTGAAAAAGTATTCAGCAAAGAAGCGGCAGTTAAGGCCATTGACGTTAATCTAGATACAAAAATTATTACGATTAACTTCAATGATGGCCAAAGTTTAAGTGATGACCGCGTTACGGAGCTTGTTTTGGATTCTGGTTATAACGTTGAAGGGATAGAGCGTGCAGAATAAAGAGCCCTCAACGTGGCAGCAAACTGTGCTGCCAACCATGAGTTTGTTCACCAGTATGGGGACGCTAATTTGTTGTGCGTTGCCGGCCTTATTGGTGACCTTAGGCATGGGAGCTGCTCTAGCGGGGATAGTCAGTGCGGCACCGTGGTTAACGGCGTTGACTGAACACAAAGAGTGGCTATTTGCCGGTGCCGGTATAATGCTGGCGGCATCGGCTTACATGCAATGGCGAGGCCGCTATGCGCCGTGTCCAGCCGATCCTGCCAAAGCGAAGGCCTGTACTAGGCTACGTAAAGTAAGCTGGTACATATTGCTATTTTCAATTGCGATATACCTGATTGGCTATTTCTTTGCGTTTCTTGCTGCCGATATTTTTTATGGTTAATCCCATAAAGAGAGCTGACCAAAACGGTCAGCTCTCCCTTATTCAATTACCGGTAAAACAATCTCTGCTGTAACGCCTTTGCCAAGATGAATACTGTTAGTCGCAATCGCGGTTTCAACCGACGTATAAGGGTTGGCTGCGGTGTTTAAATTGCGCGCATAAGCGGGGAAGTTACTCGATGAAACTTCCACTTGTAAGCGGTGACCAGCTGCAACTGTGCGCGACAGTGGGATAGGTGGTAACTCAATCTCGTAGGCTTCTCCTGACGTCATCAACACTTCTTGCTCTAGCCCTTCGCGGAAGCGCATACGCAAAATAGTATCACCCAAGTTAAACGCGCGTCCGTCGGGTAATACTTGATTAATCTTTACCGTAAAGTCGGTGTCAGGCTGGTCTGAGGAAACCGTTAATCGGACATCGGCCAAGCCAAACACACTAAGGGCTTGTGCCAACGGCTCAGATGTAAATACTTGTACGTCTTGACGACTATGCAATTTAGTTTGATCAAAGCTACCATCTTCGTGATCATCACCTTCGCCGTAGATTTCACCACCAACGCTAGGTACGGGATTGGCTGGGTCATATTGATAACTTATTGTTCTAACATCATCACTGCGCTGCTGGGCTAGCGAACCATCACCATTTAAGTACCATGTTTGATTACCGCTCATTGGCATGTTGTCTGTTTGATGCCATTGGCCGTCACCAAGGTAAGCGGTATAAGCCGTCTGGGATTGGGCTTCAGGTGCTGATTTTAGCCATTGATCAAACCATCCGGTTACTTCGGCTACATAGTCATAGCGCATATCGCCCAGCTCAAGCTCACCGATTTTAGCCGTTTCGGTTTCGACGCTCGCGCGCCCAAATGAACAGTGACCACCTTGGGTTAAGCGCAGTTTTTGGTTATCGTGTCCAGCGGCTCCGTTAGCGGCGCGATTCCATTCAAAATAGGCCAAGGTTGAACGCGCTGAGATGTCGTACAAGCTCTCAAACCATAAGGCAGGGATATTGATTGCCTCACCTTCACTGATGCGATTTACGCCCCAGCTAGGGTCAACCGGACCCATTTGTAAATAGCCCGGCACTTCATTGCGAGGGGAGTTAAGCGCGCCCATGATGTCAATCATTGGCAGGTGCATGCGTGTTTCGTTATAGGTACTTGAAGGGATCTTGTAACCGGCATTACTCAAGCTGAAATGACCAATAATGGTTTGCCGCTCTTCGTTGCTTAATTCGGGAGAGAACTGCGGCCACTCTTGTTGCATCGCTTGATGGAAATAATTCATCCAGCCTTGTTGCCAAACACCGCCGCGCCAAAAGTTGCCTTGCTCGCGAAACGGCCCAGCTTCAGCCACACCAACACCTGATGAGCCAATTACCATGGCTTTATGCGCAGGGTGATTGGCATTGCCCAGTTGCAATTGGTTCTCACCGGAAGATGAACACCCGTATGTACCTATAGCGCCGTTTGACCACGATTGCTCAACAATCCAGTCCATGGTATCCCAGCCATCTTCTAAAGCACCGCCCAGCATACTGAATTCACCTTCACTGAAATAGCGGCCACGCTCGTGTTGCATTATTACGGCATAGCCCTTGTTTAACAGTGTTTCATGAAGAACTGAGCCAGAGCGAACTTCGGTTCTGTACGGAGTCCTGATCATGATAGCTGGCACTTTTTCAGTTTGTGCCGCAGGTGGCAAAATTACTAGTGTATTCAGACGTGCGCCGTCGCGCATGGTTACCTGCACATTGGCCTCAAGCACAGATCCCTGTGGTGGTACGAATTCGGTCGGGCGTTTCTCCACAGTTGTATCCGAACTAGGTTGTGAACACCCTATTACAGCAATAAGGAACAATAAAGTAACAGCGGTATTGCGCATGAAGACCTCTAAGGCGTGCCAATAGGCGGTAAAAATTTAGGTTTGAGCATAACGAATTTTAAGTCTTAAGTAATCGGAAAATTTGCAGCAAACCATCAGGAATGCTACAACTCGCTGCTAACTAATCAGTATCTTTTTTCTCATGACTCGCGAAATCTCTACTGCTCAAGCACTGCGTTATAGTCGGCAAATCAACTTGCCTGGGTTCGATCTTGACGGGCAAGAGCGCTTGCTGGCCAGTCGAGTTCTGATCATCGGCTTAGGTGGTCTAGGCTGTGCCGCCGCTCAGTACCTAGCCACATCAGGGGTAGGACATTTAACCTTAGTTGACGACGATACCGTCGAGGCTTCGAATTTGCAGCGCCAAGTATTGCATTCTGATGCCACGCTGGGGATGTATAAGGTCGAGTCAGCCAAGCAAAGTTTGGCTGCATTGCGTTCCGACTTATCAATTGCGGTTTTTCGTGAGCGGCTTAAACAAACAAACCTACTTAAGCAAGTAACAGAGCATGATGTTGTGTTAGATTGCACTGATAATTTGTTGAGTAGAAATGCGATTAACCTCGCTTGTGTAAAGGCATCTAAACCACTGGTTATTGGCGCCGCCATTCGTTTAGAAGGGCAATTGTTCACTGTTGTGCCGGCACAAAACTCGGCCTGTTACGCATGTTTGAGCCGCTTTTTTGCGGAATCTGAATTGAGTTGTGCAGAGGCCGGGGTACTTGCACCAGTGGTCGGTGTAATTGGCGCAGCACAAGCGTTGGAAGCAATTAAAGTAATGCTGAGTTTGGGACAACTCAATTGCAATGTCTTACAAGTGTTTGACGCGCGTGAGTTCACCTGGCAACAGTTTAATCTGGCTAAGCAAGACGACTGTTCTGTTTGCGGTTAAATAGCCTTACGGCTTTGCGCTGCTATTTACAGCGCTTTTTTAGTGGGCATTATTACGTTAGCGAGAATGAGCCCTGCGACTAACGACATAAAAATCACGAAGGTTTCTTGGCCGATGTGATCGGTTGACACAAAGTCTTGTCCAGATACAAAAGAGTTCAGACCGATGTAGGTTTTTGAGCCCGGAACCAATACAATTAATCCTTGCATTAACACTATGCTGGCCGGTGCATTGGCAACCCGAGTAAACAAATTAGCAAATACGCCAACGGCAAATGCACCGACGAACGTACCCAAACCAAACTCTAGATATTTCGATGCCCAATAGGTCCCAAAATAGCCGATAAAGCCACAGGCGATGGCCCAAGGTGCATGTTTAATCCGGATTTTAAAAATAACTACTAGCGCTGAACACAGGATTAGCACGGCGACAAATATTGCCCACTTAGGCAAAGCTTCAGTGGTTGTCATCGCCACTTCACTAAACAAGGTGAAGCCTAATGCGATACCTAAAAAAGCACCAAAATAGAGTTTAAATAGCTGCATCAGCGCATCCATAACTCGCGCGGTACCGGATACCAAATGTCTGGATGATAGTTCGGCAAGGCCAATGGTTAATGCCAATCCAGGGATAAATATAATAATTGACGAGAGAACAACGAGACGGATGTTAATCGCCGGATCGATAAAACTACTGATCGCACAGGCACATACACCGGCGACTAATGCGACGGCAACTTCTAGCATGTGACTTACGCGCTTACTGCGCATTGCCCAGGCATATAACATATACATTATGAGGCCAATCGCACCAGACGCGTATGCATCGATTAAACTAGCTCCCATGACAATTGCAAACGCACCAGTGGACGATCCAAAGGCCCCACAGGTTAACAGTGGATGGTAAAAGTCGGGCAGTTTATCGATTTCGTCGAGCTTTTTATTGGCTTCATCTAAAGAGTATTCACCAGAGAGTAACTTGTTAACCAATTCATCTGTGCGCGACAATGAACCAAGGTCGATATCACCCGGCTCTACACGAGCCGCGTGGTTGTACTCGTCTTCGTGTTTGTCACTCCAAATGACAAATGTTAACGATGTTGGAGTACTTAAAAATCCCGCATGGACACTTAGATAGGCAGCAACCTCGGATAAATGGGCTTCCCAACGAAACGCTGGGGCACCGTACTTGTGCAACATTTTACCGAGCTTAACGATAAATTTGCGGACCTGAATAAATTCTTGTTTATCCACTACTACTCAATCTAGTGTAAGGTTAAGCCGCTTTTGAACGCGATTTAGCGCGGTCAAAAAACAGCAGGGCAGCAGGCAAGAATATCAAATCAACAACCAGTGCGACAACGATTATGATGCTGGTTAATAGGCCCATGTCTTCATTTAACGCAAACGTTGAGAATGACAGAACTGCGAAACCGAGTGCCAGAACTACTGTCGTGATTAACAACGCACGGCCAACACTTTTAAATGCGTAGCGGACACTTTCTTCAGTAGAATCACCGCGCTGTCGAGCGTAATTGTACTTACTTAAAAAATGCACCGTATCGTCAACAATAATGCCCAAAGTCATGCTCAGCACAACCGCCAGTGCCATGTTAATTTGACCTGAAATAAGCGCCCATATGCCAAAGCCAATACCCGCTGGCAACAGATTCGGAATTAAACTGATAACCCCCATTCGCAGAGAACGCAAGGCGAAAATGAGTAATCCTGAGATCAGTACTAAAGCGAGTAGGGTGCCTTCAATCATGCTCTTCATATTGGTTTCACCAATATGCGCAAACATCAAAGGCGGGCTGCCGGCGGTAATCCGCAAATCCGGTGCAAGCTGGGCAAACCAATCCAAGGCACGCCGCTCAAAATCAACAAATTCGTTGCTGCCAAGGTTTTGCATAGTAACCATGATTCGCGTTGCTGATTTGTCGATGTCGATTTGATTGTTCAAATCCAAGCCGTAGGGCAGCGACATTTCAAACAATAACAAATACTGAGCCGCCAACTCTTTGTCATCCGGCAGCTTATACATGGCTGGATCATCAGCATGCATGTTTTTATTAAGTCGCTGCATTGTGTCCGATAAGGTTGTTACGTGATCAACCTCAGGTTGGGCGCGCAGCCAGGCACTAAATGCGGCTATGATTTGCAGGTTTTCGGGTTTATTGAGATCCGATTGATTCTCTGTGTAAATACCAAAATCTGCG
>CAXRGW010000066.1:0-13852 GCA_964230255.1 Alteromonas sp. | reverse complement strand
AATTGACCGAACAGAAAAACAAGGACTGACTAAAATTGACAACCCTAACCGAGCAGTCGTCGAGCTGTTCAGCCAATATACCCAAACACCAGTCAAGGCTTTAGTTCGCTCTGAAGCTGCCGACGCCACAGCTAGCGCACTTCTATTAAGTGCTGAAATGGGTATTCCACTATTGGATGCTGGGATCACCGGGCGAGCTGTGCCGGAAGTCCAGCAGTCGATCCCTTGGTTAAATGGCATCTCGTCTGTCCCCACCGCAATAATTACGCCTTGGGGTGACCAAATCGTGATTGCCAGCGCCGCAGATGAATATCGGGTTGAAGATTTAGCCCGCGCCATCGCCGTTGCGAGTGCTGGTGATGCATGGATAAGCATGACGCCAATGTCTGGTGAGCAATTGAGTGTCGGAGTTCTAACCGGAAGCATTATGGAGGCAGAGTTATATGGCCGAACTGTTCGAGAATCGCGAGATAAAGGGCTCGACCCAATTGCCGAACTGGTTAAGGTTAGTGGCGGTTATAAAGTGTTTGAAGGTACAGTAATTGCCAGCAACGAAAAGGGTGACCGGGGCTTTAATTGGGTCGAAGCAAGGTTCGAAGGAACCAAAGAATATAGTGGCGATACCTATCGAATGTTTGTTAAGAATGAAAACATTGTCGGCTGGAAAAATGGTGATCTCAATGCCATGTCTCCTGACTATATCTACAATCTTGACCCGGCATCTGGAGAATCAACACTAGGCGTTGGTTATGGCGGGTATGTGGTTGGTGAAAAAGTCGCTATTGTCGTGGTACCAGCGCCAACCCAATGGCGATCAGAGAAAGGTATAGAACTCATTGGGCCCAGACATTTTGGGTTCGACTTTGATTATGTGCCAATCGAGAAATTACAGAACAATCAACAGCCTTGAATGTTCTTGCTGTCAATTTCCAGATTGATAGTAAAAAGCAAGGCTGTTAACTAATGAATGCACGCTAAGTAAAAAACGTCGGTAGCGAAATCGAAACATTTGCAGCTCACTGGCTAGCATCAGCTTGCTGGTAAATCCAATCAACCGCGCTTGTTACCGGCGAATCAGTGAGTTCATCGACCAAAATCGAACCTCCATATGGATTACTGTTTTTATCCGCAAAAGTCGCTGTTGTTAAGAATAGAAGGTCACCATTTTTGAGAGTAAATCGCCTGTTGGCTGTTGACTGTCCGCAGCTAGGCTGGCCAAAAAATCGTGAATCCTCTCGTCCTTTAAATGCGATTAAAATAGCCTCACCCGAGCTAGCCGTTCGCTTGCTGACTAGAACGGCAATCGGTTTGCGAATATTCTTTAGTTGATACGCACCGTCCAAAGATATCATCTTGCGATTACCTAGAATGCTACTGCCATTATAAGTCCCCCACTGCGTCGAGTTGCCATCAGGCTCGATAAAATAGCCATGAACACCATTGCCAAGCAACGATGATAGGCCAGAGAGCATAGGCCACATATTTCCCCCGCTGTTGTGCCTTAAGTCGACAATCCAGCCTCTTAATATTGATGCGTCTTGTTCGATTATTTGCTGTTCGATGGCGGTAGCAAAAGCTTTACTCGCTTGCTTGTTGGAGCCGGAAAAACGGTCAACGCGAATATAGCCAATATCATCTTTAGGTTCATTTGTTGTTGCAATAGCTACCTTGCACTTAAGCTCTGATTCGTAAATCAAGTTCTTTGCTTGCATATCGCGATAAAATGAGTGATTGGTCTTAGTCTGTTGAAGTAAATGTGATATGGCTAAATCCCGGTCTTCAACAGTGGGAGAATCCCCCATAATTTCTGCCGTAGTTAATTCTAGTTTCAGCCAATCAACTTGATCTTTGGTAACAATATTGTCCTTCATCAGCGTGTAGATCTCTTGCACAACAGCAGTATGCTCTTGGCTACTCATTACAGCTGAATTACCAACAGTGCTTGCACACGAAAGGCTTATGATAGTAAGAAGTGAGAAAGTAAAGCTACGGAGGGTTAATACCGGAAACATGAAATTCCATTAAACTATGCGTTCCATTCGTACAGGTTACTCCTTAAATATGAGGAAGCCAATTCACACCTGCATTGTTATGTTTATACCTATGTCCCAAGATCACAAAAAAATTCGAGTAGAAAACAGTAATTCCTGTTCTTACTTGATTAATCAAAGAAATAACAACCGAGGGAAAGTGGTATTTCGGTTGTAACCAAATCCCTTAACCCCTTTCTTTCCTCTTATTCGTTAGTGTAGAAAAAGAGGAAATATTATGAATCAAGTCGCCACATTATATCCTGAGTCGCTAATTAGAATTTCAACCCGAACCTTACTATCAATGGTAATCGCTAGCGCGTTTACATTTGGACTTTTTGTATTAATGCATCTAATGACCAAACAGGAAGGCCGTCCCACTGTAAGTCAAGCTACACCTGTTATCATCGATCCGGTTTTCCAAGCGCCCGATGAAACACTGATTGAAAATACTAGAGTTGAGCCGCCCCCCAAGGTACAGAAACTCCCAGAATTACCGCGGGAAGTACCAGAAGATCCTATTGCACCAAATGGCTCTCACTTTACGGTTAATATTCCGACTGCACCAGTTGTCAAAATAAGCGGGCCTGATACTTTTGGTAATATGGACTCAGAGCTACGCCCCATCGTAAGGGCGGATCCAAAGTATCCGGCGGATGCTGCCAGAGATGGTATAGAAGGCTGGGTCAAGCTAAGTTACGACGTTGATCATACTGGTTCAGTGACAAATGTTGATGTAATAGATGCTCAGCCCAAGCGTCGTTTTGACAAAGCAGCTAAGCAAGCGCTGACTCGTTGGAAGTACCAACCTCGCAAAGAAAATGGTGTCACCGTTTATCAAGCAGGGTTGACCGTTGTGCTAGAATTTACTTTAGATAATCAATAAGGAAGTGGATGAGTCTATCAATTGCAATCAGAGGCTGGTTTAGCAAATCAGTCAGCAATGAACAACTGATGCAGCAGTATGCGAGAGATCGTCAACGGCAGCTGCTGGCTCAGTTGTACGAAAATTGTGGAGACGATCTTTACCATTTCTTGTTAACGCTTTCAGACCCTGCAAAGGCCGAAGACATAGCGCAGCAAGTTTGGCTCAAAGTCATTGAGAAAAGTCATCTTTATCAACCCAATGGACAATTTAAATCTTGGCTGTTTACTATTGGTCGGCGGTTATTACTCGACGAGTTACGGCGCGATGCAAAGCTCACCTTACAGTCATTTAGCGATGCTGAGAGCGCCGATATCAATATTGATCGGACTGACGAATTAGTCCTATTTAATCAATTGTTGAATTCTCTGCCGTTTGCTCAGAAAGAGGCGTTCTGTTTACAACAAGAAGGCTTTTCTCTAGAGGAAATTGCGGCAATAACCCACTGTTCAAGAGAAACGGTAAAGAGCAGACTGCGTTACGCAAAACAAAAACTTTGTCAACATATGACCGATACAACACATTTTGGAGATAGCGATGGATAATCCACAAGACGACAAGCTAACCTCGCTATACCGTCAACGCAAACTGCAGATTGAAACACCAGATTCTATCCGTCGCGTAGCCTTGAAACATGCAAAGGAGCGGACGGCAAATCCTGAAACTGTGTGGTGGAATTTTGGCCGCCAATTATCTCTGGCAACTGGGTTTGCCTGTATAGTTATGCTGGGTATATTGGTCAACTATACAATGTCTGACAGGGGCGAGTTCAAGCGAGACGAAACAGTGGTTGAAATTACGCGGCTATCAACTGTACCACACAGCATTAGGGAAACCCTCAATGAGGATTATCGCCAAGCCACCAATAGGCTAGCGCAGCGTCAATTAACCACCGCCATTCACCATAAACAGGTCGCGCAGCTGGCTTATTCTGAGGCGGGGTGGGAAGTCAAAATGTGTGATAACAAGTCTCTGCAAATCAGTTCATTGCTGCTGGCGGAATTGGCCGCAAACAATGCCCTAGCATTAGATGCCCATCAGGGCGACTTTGTGGAACTCGCCTTCTCTGACACGGGCCTTTTGATCGGCATCACGAAAACAAATACACCGTTGCACTGTTAAGTTCTATTACTTCACATAAAAAAGCCCGGTTAACTCTACGTTACCGGGCGCAATTATGACTTCAAAACTTAGGCTTTCTTGGGGCCTGCATCAACGATAGCTTGGTCAACATCGTATTTAGCGAAGTTTTGATTGAACTCACCGATTAGCTTATCCATATAAGCGATGTATGCCGTTGGGTCCTGCCACGTCTTTTGTGGCACCAACAACTCAGTTGCAACACCCTCAACAGTATTTGGCACACGCAAATTCAAACCATCGATCAACGTAGTGTCAGCCACATCCAACGTGTCATTTACAATGGCGTCAATAACAGCACGTGTGGTTGGAATATCAAAACGTTTGCCTTGCCCGTATGGGCCGCCCGTCCAACCGGTATTCACCAAGTAAACTTTGGTACCAAACTCGCGGATACGCTTGATCAACAATTCAGCATACACACGCGCGGGACGCGGAAAGAATGGCGCACCAAAGCATGTAGAAAAAGTAGATTCGATATCTGCGGTTGAGCCAATCTCAGTTGAGCCAACTTTCGCTGTGTAACCACTTAAGAAGTGATACGCCGCTGCTTGCTCATCCAGAATCGATACTGGCGGTAAAACACCACTCACATCGCAGGTAAGAAAGACAATCGCGCGTGGCTCGCCGGCACGGTTAGCTTCTATCCGTTTATTAATATGCGTTAGCGGGTATGCCGCTCGTGAATTCTGGGTCAAAGACACATCATCATAATCAGGCTTACGCGCATCATCTAAAACTACGTTTTCTAGGATCGCACCATACTTGATTGCATCCCAGATAACCGGCTCGTTTTTTTGCGACAAGTTAATGCATTTTGCATAGCAGCCGCCTTCAAAATTAAATACGCTACCAACGCCCCAGCCGTGCTCATCATCACCAATCAAGAAACGTTTTGGATCAGCTGACAGCGTAGTTTTACCGGTACCAGACAAGCCAAAGAAAAGCGTTACATCGCCTGCTTCGCCCACATTCGCTGAGCAGTGCATGGGCAGCACTTCAGCTGCTGGTAACAAGAAGTTTTGCACCGAGAACATAGCTTTCTTCATTTCACCGGCATAGCGCATGCCAGCAAGTAATACTTTACGTTCCGCAAAATTGATGATTACCACGCCGTCACTGTTAGTTCCATCTCGCTCAGGAACACATTCGAAGCCCGGGCAGTTTAAAATTTGCCATACCGGCTTGTCGGCGCGATGTGCATCTTGTGATGGAATGAACATGTTGCGAGCGAACAAGTGTTGCCACGCGGTTTCAGTGCGCACGCTGACCGGTAGACCGAAATCTTCACAAGCGCCAACCTGCATAAGTGAGTGAAAGTGCTCACGTTCAGCAATAAAGCTTTCTACCCGGTCCCAAAGTGCAGCAAACGCCTCGGCTGGAAATTCTCGGTTTACTTTGCCCCATTCAATTTCTGCCTGTGTCGATGGCTCTTTAACAATAAAACGGTCAGCCGGTGAGCGGCCTGTTCGCGCCCCCGTTTCGACAACCAGAGCACCATTCTCAGCCAAACGACCTTCGCCACGACGGATCGCATGTTCAATCAGCTCAGCATGTGACAGATTATGATAAATGGTAGGTGCTTGTTCGGTTACAGCTTGGCTGTTGAGTTTTGATGCTTCGACGGCAGCGTTCATAATGTGGGCTCCAAAATTGTAAACTTTCAGCACAACTTACAACCAGATGCGCTTTTCGGGCGCGACAATACAGAGCTTTGCCGCAGACTGCAAGTTTAACTGATCAGCCAGCGCACAACCCAATAGATAAAAGACATACTCGCTATTCATGATATCTAGATAGCTATTCACCGCATTGGTTTTCTGATGTGTAATAGCTGCGAAAGGAGGAGTAAAACCCGAATCAATTACAATAATTTTGTAATTTTATTACAAATCAACAGGAGTTACTTCAGTTGCTCAACCATAAGCTGCAAATATTGGTTATAGCCCGCGCTATCAAAATGCATAGAGTGCTGATTCATAAAGCCATGTAAGTAGTCGGTTTTATGTACCTGAACATTAGGCAATTGCTGTAATCGCGCATTCAATCTAGCGACATCAAAATGCGCCTCATCGCTGGCGGAAAACCAATCGATAGGTACTCGTGGCGCATCCGGTAGTAAATGCCGAACTTGACCGCCATAAAAAGCGAAAAAGCGTGTCACTGGGGTTTCAGGGTGTTGCGTTAAGCATTGCCACAGTGCCGATGCCCCGACACTAAAACCGATTACATGCTTGAGCTCGGTATTTTGTAAGATTTCGTAGTAAATTTTCGTCGCATAATCATGCACTGATGATTGCTGACAAAAAAATTCGTAAGCTGCTGACTCATTCTCAAATGGAGGAGCATCGCCCTCGTATGCATCAATAACAGATACACCTTGGCCTAGCTTATTTGCCAGCGCATGAAGCGCGGGCGTCGCACCAAAAATATCAGCAGCAATAAGGAGTGTGGGCGCGCTGTTTCGGCCACTCACTATTGCTGTGTATTGTTTGACGCTGCATTAGCAAACCCGGCATGAATACTTTCCACATCCATGCCATCAAATTCATACTTTGTGTGGCAATACTGGCAATCCATGGCAATAACTCCCTCCTCGGCAATAATTGAAAGCAGCTCGGCCTTATCAATGTTTTTTAATGCTTCGGCACTACGTTCACGTGAACAGGTGCACGCAAACTGAACATCGTGGGCTGGGTATAATTCCACATCATGCTCGTGATACAAACGGTGCAATAATGTATTGGCTTCTAACGACAATATTTCTTCTGCTGTCATTGTGTCTGTCAACATGGCGAGCTCATTAAAAGTCGCATGATCTTGTACAGATGTTGCCGCACTGCTTTGTGGTAGTACTTGCAATAGCAGTCCTGCCGTTCTCGATGTTGAAGAGGATGTTTCTGTAAACAAAGCAACTCGAGTGGGCAATTGTTCAGACTGTTCAAAATAGCTTTGGATACAAGCCGCAAGTGAATCCTGGTCAAGCCCAACCAACCCCTGATAACGCTCCCCCTTTTCCGGCGTAATGGTAATCGCGAGCACACCTTTGCGAAACAACCCGCTAAATGCCTCTGGCCAACTGCTATCGGTGTCGTCCCAGCGTGCGATACCTCTTACTTTTTGATCATGCGTCGCATCGACTACGGCATAGCGTATTTTGCCTTCACTTTGAATTTGTAAGCTAATTTCACCTTTAAATTTCAATGTGGCAGTGAGTAATGTTGCCGCGCTTAACATGTCACCCAACAGTTTCTTCACTGGGTCTGGATAATCGTGCGAGGCTAATAACTCACTGAAACTATCCTGAAGTTGCACCAGCTCTCCACGTACATGCGCGTTTGGGAAAACGTAACGTTGTAATTGGTCTTTATTCATAATGGATCCATCGTTTTAATACATCTACGCTCGATTACTGGTGCTTAATTCGGATCAGTTGTCGGCGTTGCTTTTTGTCTGGGCGCTGATCGGGGTGCGGATTGTGAAACGCCTGTGCTTTTCGAGCTTCTGCATTTTGTTGGCGCTTCAACATACTGGGTGCTGTCTCACGATACATCTTTTGTGCTAACTGAGCGGCTCTGCGTTTATCAAAGATCTCGATAATTTCTACTTCTTTAACATCATACCCCGCGGGCACCCGCACCATAGCTCCTAACTCAACCGTTTTGCCCGGTTTGCTGCGCTGCCCATTGTAATGCACTTTACCTGCTTGCACAGCATCTCTAGCGAGTGCTCGGGTTTTAAAAAAACGCGCAGCCCACAGCCATTTATCTAAGCGTACTGCACTGTTTATTTCTGTCATTGGAACTAAATTGCCTTAATTATCGTCATAAATGTTTCATACCCTCGCATTAGAGTTGTGACCGCGACCTAGACTAGGCTATTATGGGGCGCGTTATTAATTACTCAAGAACGAAACTTAGCGTTAATGCTGCCGTAGTAACCTTTTTGGCTCTTTCGAGAGCTGCGAGTTAACCGAATAAAAATAATATCAAATGCCAACACTGCAATCAGCCACACAGTTTGTCCAACAACGCCAAACATCGATCCGCATGGTCGTCGTGGTGTTGTTAGCGTTATATCTATTGGCTTTCATGGCCGAGCTGACATGGCGCGTGATACCTGCTCCTAACGGCGGGCAAACTAATACTGTAGCCGAGCCTATCTCAAGTAACGTCACAAGCAGTTCGCGCATCAATGTGAATCGCATAAAGCAGTTAGACTTATTCGGGCGGTTTAACCCAGAGGTTCAGACACAACCTCAGGAAACCATAACTGATGCGCCAGAAACCTCACTAAGTCTAGTGTTGACCGGAGTGGTAGCTAGCACTGAGGCGGATGCGGGCGCAGCCATCATTGAACATCGCAATGCCCAGCAAACCTATGGTATTGGTGATAAAATCGACGGCACTAATGCGACCTTACGTGAAGTTTTCAGTGATCGCGTGATCATTCGCAATGGGCCACGCAACGAAACCTTAATGCTTGACGGTATTGACTATGACGAGGCCAATAAGCGTAAAAGTCAGGTAGCCGCTCGCCCGGCAACCAGTTCTGCGCGCTCTTCAACGCCCCGACCAGCATTGTCTGACGATGCCGTAGCAGCAACCCAGCAATTGCGCTCCCAACCAACCAAATTTACCGACTTCCTGTCGATTTCTCCGGCGCAGGCCAATGGAGAACTGCTAGGATATCGAGTTCAACCAGGCAAAAATCCAGCACTGTTTGAAGCTGCAGGTTTGACCGCTGGAGATGTGATCACCGAAATCAATGGGTTGGATGTGACCGACCCGCAACAGGCGCGAGAAGCCATGGGTGAATTACAAACTGCTGAATCATTGCAATTGACCGTACTTCGGGAAGAACAATATTTAACGCTGTATCTGGATCTGCCAGAACCAAGCGACGAGGAATAGGATGAGAAATACAGGCTATATGCACCGAGCTAAATTGCGACTTTGTTTCGTGGCGTTGTTATCGCTAGGATTATCATATTCTATTGGTGCAGCCGCAGAGCAATATCAGCCCAATTTCAAAGACACTGAAATCAGCGAATTCATCAATATAGTTGGTAAGAATCTTAAAAAGACCATCATCGTTGATCCGAATGTACGCGGGAAAATTTCAGTCCGTAGTTATGACTTACTCACCGAAGAACAGTACTACCAGTTCTTTTTGAACGTGTTGCAAGTCTATGAATATGCCGTCGTTGAAATGCCCAGTGGCATCTTGAAGGTTGTCCGCTCAAAAGATGCGAAGGCATCAAATATTCCAGTTGTAGAAGGCGCTCTAATGAACGGCGATGAGTTCATTACCCGTGTTGTGCCAGTTTATAACGTGCCAGTGCGCGAATTAGCCCCCATTTTACGCCAATTAAATGACCAAGCTGGCGGCGGGAACGTGGTTAGCCATGATCCGTCCAACGTAATGATGCTAACGGGCCGTGCAGCGGTCGTGAACCGCTTAGTTGAAATCATTGAACGCGTTGACCGCGCCGGCGATGAAGAAGTTGAAATCATCAAACTGAAATACGCATCAGCCTCGGAGATGGTGCGGATTATAGAAAGTATCAACAAGTCACAAGGTAAGGCTGCCGGTTCAGGTGCTAAGTCTGATCCGCGAGTCGTTGCCGATGACCGCACCAACAGCGTCATTGTCAGCGGCGATATTAAAGCACGTCAACGCCTAATTAACTTGATCACACGCATGGATCAAGAATTAGAATCCAGCGGTAATACTCGAGTGATCTTTTTAAACTACGCCAAGGCAGAAGATCTGGTGAAAGTTCTGCAAGGTGTGAGCGCCAGTATTCAAGCTGAAGAGCAAGGCAGTGCCAGCAATCGTCGTGGCAGCAGCAACCGTGAAGTCAGCATTGATGCCCATGAAGACTCAAACTCTGTGGTAATAACAGCTGAGCCTGACATGATGCGCTCATTAGAAGAAGTTATTCGCCAGTTAGATGTGCGCCGCGCACAAGTGCAAGTCGAAGCAATTATCGTGGAAATCTTTGAAGGCGATGGCACTACATTAGGGGTGCAATGGATCTCTGAAAGCGGTGGCGGTACACAATTTACCAATGGTGTTGTACCGGTAGGTGGCCTTGGGGTTGCCTTACGTCAAGCAGAAGATCGCGAGGTGACACGCACGACAACCTCAGCTAACGGTAATCCAGTCCAAACCACTGATACCATTGAAGGTAACCTTACTCCGCTGGCGAATCTTCTTGGCGGCGCCAATGGCCTTATTGCGGGGATCATAGAAGATGGTTGGGGCGCTGTGGTACAAGCGGTCAGTAACGATACCAATTCCAATATCCTTGCCACACCGCACCTTACCACTATGGACAACGAAGAAGCGTTTTTCATTGTGGGTCAGGAAGTACCGATTATTACCGGTACGACAACCGGCTCGAACAACTCTAACCCGTTCCAAACGGTGGATCGTCAAGAAGTGGGCATTAAACTTAAAGTTACGCCGCAAATTAACGAAGGCGATGCCGTTCAGCTTCTTATTGAACAAGAAGTGTCTAGCGTTAGCGGTGCGACATCAGTAGACATCTCTATCAACAAGCGCGAAATCAAAACCACAGTGATTGTTGACGATGGTGGTACTATCGTACTAGGCGGCTTGATTGACGAAGACGTACAAGAAAGTGTGTCTAAAGTGCCACTTTTAGGCGATATCCCTGTTCTTGGTCATCTTTTCAAGACGACGTCTACAAGCAAGCGTAAGCGTAACTTGATGGTGTTCTTGAAACCGACCATTGTCCGTGACGGTGCAACCATGAACACAATCAGCCATCGCAAATACAATTACATTCGTGCACTGCAGCTAAAACGCCAGCAAGAAGGTGTATCGCTAATGCCTTACGAAGAAACCCCGACTATTCCACAATGGGATGATGCGCTAGCGTTGCCACCTTCATTCGAAGAGTACCTTTCTGAGAAAGAGAAGCAGAAACAAGAAGAAGGTAACGACTAGCATGGCAGGGCAGGACGAACAAATTACTCAGGCATTAGAGGCGCAAGAAGAAGCCTTAGAAGCCATGGGTAAAGACGCAGGTTTGCCTGAAGAGGAGGCCGGTTCAAGACAGCTTTCTTTTAGCTTTGCGAAGCGCAATCAGGTATTGCTGGAAACCAATGAAACCCCTGCGGTTTTATATTTTACAGAGAATACGCCGTTTGATGTATTCGCTGAAGTGCGACGTTTCTACGGCGAGCCCTTTGTGCCGAAAACTATTCCTGCCAATGAATTTGAAAGCCTGCTTACCAGTGCGTTTCAACGCGATAGCTCTGCGGCTAAACAGCTAATGGAAGACCTTGGCAACGAGAGTGATTTGTTCGCTCTTGCTGAAGACTTGCCTGACACTGAAGACCTGTTAGACAGTGAAGACGATGCGCCTATTATTAAGCTTATCAACGCCATGTTGGGCGAGGCGATTAAAGAAGGTGCGTCAGACATTCACATTGAAACCTTTGAAAACCAGCTTGTGGTTCGCTTCAGGGTAGACGGCGTGTTACGCGAAATTTTGCGCCCGAATCGCAAACTTTCTTCCATGCTGGTATCGCGTATTAAAGTTATGGCGAAGTTAGATATCGCCGAGAAACGCGTGCCTCAAGATGGCCGTATTACATTGCGTATTGCTGGGCGAGCAGTAGATGTGCGTGTTTCGACCATGCCTTCAAGCCACGGCGAGCGTGTGGTATTGCGTCTACTGGATAAAAACAATGCGCGCTTAAATCTAGAAGATTTAGGCATGACGCTGCAAAACCGTAATCACTTTTCGTCTCTTATTCGAAAACCTCACGGCATTATTTTGGTTACCGGCCCAACGGGCTCGGGTAAAAGTACCACCTTGTATGCAGGGTTAACCGAGATAAACTCGCGAGACAGAAACATCTTAACGGTTGAAGATCCTATCGAATTTGACCTTCCTGGTATTGGACAAACGCAGGTTAACCCTCGCGTAGATATGACCTTCGCCCGCGGCCTTCGCGCTATTTTGCGTCAAGACCCCGATGTAGTCATGGTGGGTGAGATTCGTGATATAGAAACCGCGCAAATTGCTGTTCAAGCCAGTTTAACTGGTCACTTGGTACTTTCTACCCTGCATACCAATACGGCAGCGGGCGCGATTACCCGTTTAGAAGACATGGGCATTGAGCCATTTCTGTTGTCTTCGAGCTTATTGGCCGTATTGTCACAGCGACTCGTTCGTACCCTGTGTCCAGATTGCAAAAAGCCACATTCACCTGACGCCTCTGAGCTGGAAATACTAGGGCAGAATGCCACAAGCGACGCCACTATCTATAAGCCGCACGGCTGCGCCGCGTGTAACCAAACGGGCTATCGTGGTCGTACCGGTATTCACGAGCTGTTATTAGTTGACGAAAAAGTACGTGAAATGATGCACGAAGGTGTCGGCGAACAAGCGATTGAACGTTATATCAGAACCTCTACCCCAAGCATCCGTGAAGATGGCTGCAGCAAGGTTTTAGCGGGTGAAACCTCTCTTGAAGAAGTGCTTCGAGTAACGAGGGAAGACTAAATGGCGGCATTCGCTTACAAAGCGGTTAATGCCCGCGGTAAGAATACAAATGGTGTACTTGAAGGCGATAATGCCCGTCAGGTTCGCCAACAGCTGCGCGAAAAAGGTTTAATTCCCTTAGAAGTCGAGCAGGTCGCAGAGCGCGCACAAAGTGAAGGCAAAGGCCTATCATTTTCTTTATTTAAACCCCGTATTTCAGCGTCAGATTTAGCGCTACTTACACGCCAGCTTGCTACTCTTGTTGAATCAGCTCTTCCTGTAGAAGAGGCGCTACTTGCCGTCGCTGAACAGTGCGAAAAGCCTCGTCAAAAAAATATGATGATGGCAGTACGCAGTAAAGTGGTAGAAGGTCACGGACTTGCTGATGCGCTTGCGCAATTTCCCAGCGTATTTGATGAGCTGTATCGCGCTATGGTCGCAGCAGGGGAGAAATCAGGCCATCTTGATACCGTGCTGAATCGTCTTGCCGACTACACAGAGCGCAGACAACAGACCCGCAGTCAAATTACACAAGCGATGATTTATCCGTCGTTAATGCTGTTTTTTGCAATGGGTATCGTGTTGCTATTGTTAACGGTGGTAGTGCCTAAAATTGTTGGACAGTTCGACCACATGGGTCAAGACCTGCCGGGCATCACCCAATTCCTAATATCGGTGAGCACATGGCTACAAAATTACGGCTTGTTTATGCTTGTTGGTATAGGCGTGCTTATCGTTATTATTCAGCGCGTGCTGCAGCAAAAGCACATGAAGCTACGCTACCACAGAGCGCTGTTAACCTTGCCATTGATAGGCCGGGTGTCTCGCGGGCTTAACACCGCCCGTTTTGCACGAACCTTGAGTATTCTAAGTGCCAGCGCAGTGCCGCTACTTGAGGCTATGCGTATTTCAGGTGATGTACTGGAAAATCAGCATATTAAAAATCAAGTAGCCGAAGCCGCAGTCAACGTTAAAGAAGGCTCCAGCTTGCGCGCCGCGCTAGATAATACAAAAATGTTTCCACCAATGATGATGCATATGATTGCGTCAGGTGAAAAATCCGGCGAGCTACAGCAAATGCTATCTCGCGCCGCAGATAATCAAGATAGGGAATTTGAAGCGCTTATTGGTGTCTCACTTAAGGTATTTGAACCCTTACTTATTGTATCGATGGCGGGCATTGTTCTGTTTATCGTTATGGCAATATTGCAACCAATTTTAGCATTGAACAAC
>CAXRGW010000065.1:0-5442 GCA_964230255.1 Alteromonas sp. | reverse complement strand
TCTAACTGGTGATTCAACAGTAACTTTAGCCGCCCCCAGTCAATGTGTGGCTTATACTGGTGAGGCGGCGAACCCGAGTTCAATTCTACTTGCTCACAATGGCTTACACGCGGAAATTCAAATTGACCCATCTCACCCAGTCGCTGCAGATGATCCTGCCAATTTAAAAGACATTCTCTTAGAGTCCGCATTAACCACAATCATGGATTGCGAAGACTCTGTTGCCGCGGTAGACGCTGAAGACAAGACGCTTGTTTACGGCAACTGGTTAGGTCTGATGAGAGGCGATTTGAGTATCGAAGTAAAGAAAGGCGACAAAACCTTTACGCGAACGATGGCAAAAGACCGCATCTATTCCGGCGTTGATGGTAGTGATTATAACTTATCTGGTCGCAGTCTGATGTTTGTGCGCAATGTTGGACACTTAATGCAAAACGATGCCATTTTGTTTAAAGGCGAAGCCGTTTTTGAGGGGATCATGGATGGTGTGATCACTAGCTTAATTGCCAAACATGACGTAATAGGTAATAACACTCTGAAGAATTCACGGCACGGCAGCATTTACATTGTTAAACCCAAGATGCATGGTCCTGAAGAAGTGAGTTTCACTAACGACTTATTCGCCGCTGTAGAGAATGTGTTAGGCCTCTCCACCAACACGCTTAAAATGGGTATTATGGATGAAGAGCGTCGCACTTCAGTAAATCTCAAAGCATGTATTAAGGCCGCTCAACAACGTGTGGTATTTATTAACACTGGCTTCCTTGATCGCACAGGTGATGAAATTCACACTTCGATGCATGCCGGCGCATTTGCTGCCAAAGCGGAATTGAAAAATATGCCATGGATAAAAGCCTATGAGCACGCCAACGTAATGACTGGGTTAGACTGCGGCCTCAGTGGAAAGGCCCAAATCGGCAAGGGCATGTGGCCAATTCCCGATGAAATGGCCAACATGATGAATGCCAAAATAGGTCATCCTAAAGCTGGCGCCAATACCGCATGGGTACCATCACCAACCGCCGCTACGCTGCACGCCTTACACTATCATGAGGTCGACGTATTTGCGTTACAAGCTCAATTTAGCGGTCAACGCTTCGACAGTCTAGACGATATTTTGACTGTCCCGCTGGCGACCGATAACGACACGCTGACGGCTGCTGATATTGAACGCGAAATTGATAATAACGTTCAAGGTATCTTAGGTTATGTTGTGCGCTGGGTTCACCAAGGTATTGGTTGCTCAAAAGTGCCTGACATTAATAATGTCGGATTAATGGAAGACCGCGCTACGTTGCGCATCTCTAGCCAACACTTGGCCAATTGGTTACTACACGGTGTGATTACTAAACAGCAAGTGGAAGCGTCATTGCAAAAAATGGCGGTGCTTGTGGACCAGCAAAACGCTGCAGATGCTGAATATATTCCAATGACACCAAACCCAGAAAATGCCATCGGATTTCAGGCAGCCAGTGAACTCATTTTTGCTGGTTGCTCACAGCCAAACGGCTACACAGAGCCGCTTTTGCATGCCAAGCGCATTGAGATGAAAGCGCAACTGAGTAATTAGTTAATTACTTTGAGGTATTGATCACGCCAGCCCAAGCTGGCGTAACACTTTGATGCCAACTACGCTTTGTTTATTGCAGTAACAAGAGTTGGCCATGGCAACAGAGCAAATAGTTCCCATTTTTTCTGGCGGCGGCACAAGGCTTCCAGCCCACATTGGTATACTCAAAGCACTGCAAGATTTAAACATTCAATTCGATACTATCGTGGGTGTTTCAGGCGGTTCAATAGTAGCTGCTCTATTCGCAGCACAGCGTTCATTAGATGATATTCATTCTCTTGCGGTTGATACCGACTTCAAACAGTTTCGTGAGTTCAGCTTAATCCGCTTACTGTGCAAAGGTGGGTTGGCATCTGGTGAACGCTTTGAACGTTGGATGGATGACCAACTAAACGGACGATGCTTTAAAGATATGCCGCTTGATTTAAGTATTCTCGCAACTGACATCAATGGTGGTGGTCCTGTTGTTTTTAACCGTAAACACACGCCTGATTTTAAAGTGTCAAAAGCAATTCGCTATTCTATGTCAATACCACTTATTTTTAGCTTTCAGATCTACAAGCAACACGTAATGGTAGACGGTGCCATATTATCCGAGGACGCTTTATTTGAAGATTGGCGTGGCGATGGCACACCAAGCGTTTGCTTTCGGCTGAAAAGTGAACTGCGAGAGAAACCACTCAATCAAAAACGAACACTATATTTACCCCAATATGTGGGGTTATTGATAAAGACCTTTATGACTGCATTATCAAGAGAGTATGTGCACGCAAATTATTGGCAAAACACGTTGGTGATCAACACCGGTGACGCATCTGCAGTCGACTTTGATATCTCTGCTGATAAAAAACAGCAACTCTACGATGCCGGTTATGAAACTGTAAAAAACTACTTACCCATGAAGTTGAATAAGGTTAGTCAGAGATTGTAAGTCAATCTAAATGATAGGCTGCCACTAACTGACTGATCCCTTCTTCCAAGCTCACCTTGGGTGACCAACCCAACTGTCTAATTTTACTAGTATCTATCCAATAGCAGCTGTCATGCCCCAACCGGTCTTCGACAAAATGAGTCTTCACTTCCAAACGGTCACTGGTTCTCGCTTTGATAGCATTACTAAGCGCTAAAAGTAACTCATTATTGGTGTGTAATTGTTCTGTACCTATGTGATAGGTTTCCCCGAGCACGCCAATTTTCATCAATAAAATCATAGCGTTCACATGATCATCAACATACAACCAATCGCGCTGATGATTACCATCTCCGTATATGGGGATGCTTTGACCTTGAGCAGCCATTAATAAGGCTTTTGGCAGTAGCTTTTCCGGATGCTGGAAAGGCCCATAATTGTTAGTACTGTGGCTAATGATTGCAGGAAAACCGTAAGTTATTTGCCAGCTTTGAACTAGGTGAGTTGCCGCAGCCTTAGATGCCGAATAAGGAGAGCTAGGCGCAAATGCCTGGATTTCCAAATAAGGTGAGCCACTCTTATTTGCGCCGTAGACCTCATCGGTACCGACAAAGATAAATCGTGGTTGTAACTTGCGTTCACGCCATGTTTGACGACAAGCATCTAATAAGGCAGCAGTGCCAACAATATTGGATTGCACGAAAATACTCGCGTCGGCAATACTATTATCAACATGAGATTCAGCAGCAAGATGAAACACCACATCTGGGTCAAAGTCGTTAACGACTTGTAGCAGTTTGTCCTTGTTACAGATGTCCATTCGTTCCAATCGATAATTGCTTAACCCACTAACACCACTTAACGCGTTTGGATTAGCAGCGTACGTCAAATTATCAATATTTAGAATGTGGAAATGCGGGCTTTGGACCAGTTTGCGAACTAAAGCAGAGCCGATAAAACCGGCTCCGCCTGTTACCAAGATACGCAATTTAGACGTTATAGAACTCACGGTACCAAGCGACGAAGTTACCAATACCCTCTTTGATTGTAGTCTTAGGGCGATAATCCACGTCATTCACGAGCGCCTCCACGTCAGCGAACGTGTCAGGTACATCACCCAACTGTAGTGGCAACAGGTTTTTCTCAGCTGTTTTGCCCAATGCCGATTCGAGCGTCTCAATATACTCCATCAAATGCACTGGGGTTTGAGCGCCAATGTTATAGACTCGCCAAGGGGCTTTACTCGAGCCTGGATCCGGTTGCTTACCGTCCCAGCTATCATTTGCTGGAGCGTTGTGATCCAGGGTACGAATAATCCCTTCAACGATATCGTCAATATAGGTAAAGTCACGGCGGTGATTACCATAGTTGAATACATCAATTGGCTTGCCTTCCAAGATCGCTTTGGTAAACAAGAACAGGGCCATATCTGGTCGTCCCCAAGGGCCGTATACGGTGAAGAAGCGCAAACCGGTTGTCGGTAAACCGTATAAATGGCTATAGGTATGTGCCATTAACTCGTTGGCTTTCTTGCTCGCTGCATAAAGAGACACTGGGTGGTCTACATTGTCGTGCACTGAAAATGGCATACTTTCATTTGCGCCGTAAACAGAGCTGGAAGACGCATAAACCAAGTGTTCGACCTGGTTATGACGGCACCCTTCAAGAATATTCATAAAGCCGACAATATTTGCATCGATATAGGCGTGTGGATTTTCGAGCGAGTACCTTACTCCAGCTTGGGCAGCTAAGTGCACAACTTTGTCAAATTTCTGTTCGGCAAACAGCGACGGCATGTTTTCTCGGTCTTCAACGGCCATTTTTACAAAAGTGAACTTATCGCTATTGGGGTGCGCCTTTATTCGCTCTAAACGAGCCTCCTTTAACGACACATCGTAGTAATCATTGATGTTATCTAAACCAACAACCTCGTCACCGCGCTCTAACAGGTACAAAGAAACGTGAGAACCGATAAAACCGGCTGCGCCGGTAACTAAAACTTTCATAAATAACCTCTACAGGCGGATATCAACGGCCTGTTTGTCAAACATATATTTTAAATCAAAGATAACCGCTTGGTCTTTGCCCAATTTGCGCAGCTCTTCATTACTCCAATGCTTAAACTCATTGTGCGCAACGGCGGCTATAATAGCGTCGTACTTGCCCGCTTCAGGCTTGTCAACGAGCGATAAACCATACTCTTCATTCACTTCATCAGACTCAGCCCACGGATCATAAATGTCGAGATTTACATGATAACTCTCTAATTCATGAGCAATGTCCACGACCTTGGTATTGCGAATGTCTGGGCAATTCTCTTTAAACGTAATGCCGAGTAATAGTACATTCGCACCATTAACCATTATTTGTTTGTTGAGCATTGTTTTTACTAAACGCGATACGACGTACTCCCCCATATGGTCATTGATTCTCCGCCCCGCTAAAATAACATCTGGGTGATGGCCTAATTCTTCGGCTTTATGGGTTAGATAATACGGGTCGACCCCAATACAATGCCCCCCCACGAGTCCTGGACGAAACGGTAGGAAATTCCACTTGCTCCCAGCCGCTTCGAGTACCTCTTCGGTGTCAATGCCTACTCGGTCAAAAATCATCGCTAACTCGTTAATTAACGCAATATTCAAATCACGCTGAGTGTTCTCAATCACCTTCGCAGCTTCAGCTACTTTGATCGAGGATGCTTTATGGGTACCTGCAGTTATGATCGAACGATACAAGGCATCAACTTTATCTGCTACTTCAGGCGTGCTACCCGAAGTCACTTTAACAATGGTTTCTAGGCGGTGCTTTTTGTCACCTGGATTGATTCGCTCAGGGCTATAGCCGGCATAAAAATCACGATTAAACACTAACCCTGACTGCGCTTCTATAATTGGAATACAAACTTCTTCCGTTGCACCTGGGTATACCGTTGACTCATAAATAACCGTGGTACCAGATT
>CAXRGW010000064.1:0-18929 GCA_964230255.1 Alteromonas sp. | reverse complement strand
TTTTCCTTCCCATGTATCTCAGTTACTCTACACTCCAAACCAATTTCACCTGATTGTTAATTACTCTTTGAATCAACCGAACTCGCGTTGAAAAAAACGAATGACGACTATGAAGCATGAATTAGAACATCAGTGGTTGTGTCCTGCATGTCAACTGCCGCTTAACCTTAAAGACAGAACTTGGCAGTGCGACAATCGGCATATGTATGATCGCGCCAAAGAAGGTTACGTCAATTTGCTCTTGGCTCAGCACCGTAAAAGTAAGAATCCTGGAGATTCTAAAGCTATGGTGAATGCGCGTCGGATGTTTTTAGATAGCGGTGCATATGCGCCATTGGCGGCTAAGCTTGCGGAAACGCTGTTAACCCAAAACCAATCAAGCGGAATGGATGAGCCTTTCAAGCTATTCGATGCCGGTTGCGGAGAAGGTTACTATTTACGCGCCATTGCCCAACATTTTACCGAGCAATCTCGTGAACTACTGGCGAGTGGTATTGACATCGCCAAACCAGCCATTCAAAAAGCGGCGAAGAGAAGTGTTGATCATCATTTCGCTGTCGGTAGTAGTTTTGCGTTACCGCTGAACGATGGTAAACAAGACGCTGTGTTGCAAGTTTTTGCTCCCAGTAGCGCGACTGAAATACTTCGAGTCCTCAAAACCAAAGGCCTATGGCTCATTGTTGACCCCGCACCGCAACACTTGGCTGAGATCAAAGCGATGATCTACGATGAAGTTGTTGCTCATCAGGCCAATTCCTACGATACCGAAGGCTTTCAGCATTTAGCAGAACATCGCATAACCTATGAAATCAGCCTCGACTCGTCTGAAATACGCGAGAGTTTATTAATGATGACTCCGTACTACTGGCATGTACCTGAAGACAAGAAAGCTAAAATCCTAGCTAGCCTGCAGCGCGTGACAGCAGATTTTTCAATTCACATCTGGCAAAAAAACTAATTCTTTAACCATGGATCGATTTGATATTCCGAGCTTGCGCGAATGCAAACAATCGCTTCGGGTAAAACCCAATAATTAAATTACCTGAATTTTAATCCAATCAATTAGCGTGATAAACAGCAGATTAATGGAATCAATTTCAACAATATTTTTATAATCGCAATTACAAACCCGTTCGCCCCGAGCAAATTAATTCGTTTTTTTTTCTTCACAAGTGTAACAATTCCGAATCCCTGTCACTAACTAGACGAAAGTAACTTTTACTAAAAATGGGAAAACATTGGGTAGCGATTATTACAACAGCATGATATTGCCCTACGCAGGGATCATTATCAAAGTGTGCCGAGCGTATACCAACAGTCAGGAAGACTTCGAAGATTATTATCAAGAAGTGTGCTTGCAGATATGGCGAAGTCATGAGCGCTTTAAAAAGCAATGTGCATGGACTACTTGGATATACAAAATAGCACTCAATGTCTGCTTAACTTACTTAAAGAAAAAGCAGCACTCGCCCTTAACATTCGCTTCCGATTCACTGCCCGAAGAGGTGATCCAAGATAGTAAAGGCCTATCAGAAAATTCAGTGCGTTCACTGTATCAAGCCATTCATCATCTGTCAGAAATCGATCGGGCGATCATCCTGCTCTATTTAGAAGAGCAGTCAAATCAGACTATCGCAGAAATTATTGGTATCTCAGCGAATAACGTTGGGGTAAGGATAGTGCGAATTAAACAACGACTAACGAAATTAATGAATGCAGGAGATACTCACAATGACGAGGTCAATTGAAGCGTTGTGGAAAGAAGGTTTTGTTGATGATATGGCACTAATTGCCCCAAAAGTTAATGACTTATACAACCAAAAATCACAGAACTTAATCGACAAGTTTGAGAAAATGTTTGCCGTCAATCAAAGAGGCGTCCTACTGGGTGCACTGGTGATATTCGCCATTTTTATTGTTATGGGGGCGCCATTATTAGGTGTAGTTGTGGGACTCATGCTTATCGGATTAGTGGTTGTGGGCAAAAGGCAATTAAAGGCTTTAAAAGGGATCAATAAAGACGCTAGCAGCTTTGATTATCTTAAATCTTTCGACAACTGGCTAGAGTGCTCCATTCAAGAATATGTTTACGTCTACCGCTGGTTTTACCCCAGCTTATTCCTGGTATGTGCTATTCGGCTCTGCTACTCAACAATAGCGGCGCAATTCTTCGCCGAGTCTATGCCCTTTACCACAATCTTTAACGTACCTGTTATTGTTTTTATTGGCATTGCTCTTGGCGCAGTGTTACTAGCACTAGCTGCTGAAAGGGTTTATCGAGCCGACGTGAAGCTCTATTACGGCGAGGAAATGCGAAAATTAAAGGCATTGATAGCAGAAATGGAATCATTGAAGGCCTAATTTAGATAGCAAATACTTAGGTAAAACTTGGGATATGAACTAAGCCTGTAATCCGTATTAGCGTAGTAACGTGACATAAAGAGTAGTAGCGTTATGTTGAAGTGTTATCAACGCATCATGGGGTTTGAAGCGCTTCGAATTAGTCGACGTTTTCGCAAAGGTTTCAGCCTGATCGAATCAATGATTGTGGTCGCAATAATTGCTATTTTAGTGGTATTTGCGAGTACCTCTTATCATCAATTTACGGTTCGGGCTGAACTATCTGAAACTGCTGCGCTGTTGGGTCAGTTTGCTCGGGAGTTCGAAACATGGCGACAAATACACAGGCGCTATCCCAATGATAGTCATGCAGTTTTACCTCCCTATGCCTTAGGGTTGGCCATAAATGAAAACCGGTGGTTAGCGCAAACAGGGCTAGGTGGTAATTGGAACTGGGCAGTCCCCAATGGTCATAGTTATGCAGGTGTAGCCATTTTCGGCGCATTAGCTCCTATTGAGGATATAGAGCAGTTTTACGCAATCATTGATGACTTGCTGATAAACTGAGGTTAAACGCCAGAGCTAGAGATCTCGCTGTATAGACTAAAAAACACTTACTGGAACTTATTAGGTTTGATTTGTTCATTTCCCCTTTTAGATTAAACTATCATTTATCTATTCTAAGCACATTCTTGATTTTCCAAGCAGCTGCCAAGTAAGCGTTCTCGTTGGACTTAGCTGATTTCCTTCAGGTTAACGTTGCCACTGGAACTGACAAACAATTGTTTGAAGCGCCGGCCATAGTCTCTATGATTGCCGCCGCTGATGTATAGGTAATTGGCGACTGCATCTCGGCGCTTGGCTACTGGTTCTGTTTCTAATACCAGTGACCATAGTGGTACACGGCTATGGAATGCTGCACACGCCTACCGAGGTATAGCGTGCACTGCAACAAGTACATTTCATTAAAGGCTTTACTTTAACTAGTGCCGCGTTGTTGATTACCCCAATTGGGGTATCACAGCGAGCGGCTTTGGTCTGCCAGATTAGTCCCTTGTTCTGCGGTGCGACATGCACGTGTCATGATATGTTCTTCGTTCTTTGCCTTGTCTTCTTATTCAAAGTGGCTGTGACTATCAAATAGTCAACTTGTATAGGCTGAATTTATCTGAATTCTAGACTTCAGAATTCTTAATTCTGCTCAGACATCTGATGTAACAGCTACCAAATCCTTTGAATAACTGGCAAATCCGCTATAGTAGTTGCACACAATCAGGATTGACGAAAAGAAGACATACCCTCACATGAAGAAAATTAAAAATGAGGCTGCGCTGCTAAAGACAGCCATGGTTGTTGCTGAGCGTTATGCGGTTAAACGCGGGTATAAACCATTCTCCGCAACAGATTCAGCCAAACACAAAGTCGAAAGCCTTTACCGCTTATTAGTCCATGACAAGCTGTTAACACCACTACCAGAAAACAAAGAAGATTTGGCCAGTCTAAAACATCGCTTAGTCATGTGGATCATAAAACAACTGCCTGCCGACCATGAATTATTAAAGTGAACATTGAGCACTGCTCTGAAGGTTTTTAACAGCGCTGCTCAATGATCACAAATGAAGTCCATAGAACTGCCTAAAGAGCCTTTACACTATTGATGATATCTATAGTGTCTCGTTCATTAATTAAACTCTTCTTTGCTCAATTTTAGCGCTAAGCTTATATCCAATTACCTGGCAATAAGTGAACAAACAATATGACAAGTACAAAAAAATATGACGTGGTGGTTTATGGTGCAACCGGTTTTACTGGTCAACTCGTAGTTGAGTATTTAGCCAAACAATATCCAGCTTCGGTTGATTTGAATTGGGCGATGGCGGGCCGGAGTTTAAGCAAGCTAGAAAGCATTCGAGACGCCGTTGGTGCAGCTCCAGATACTCCGTTAATCGTAGCCGATGCTGAAAAATTAGAAACGTTAGAGGCAATGGTTGATTCTGCCAAAGTCGTGTTAACGACCGTCGGTCCATATCAGTTATATGGTAACGAACTCGTTGAAATGTGTGCCAATAGCGGTACTGATTACGTGGATTTGTGTGGTGAACCGGCGTGGATGCATCAAATGATTGGCAAGCACCAGCAAGCCGCTGAGGCATCCGGCGCACGCATTGTATTTTCTTGCGGTTTTGACTCTATTCCCTTTGACCTTGGGATTTATTTCCTACAAGAGCAAGCTAAACAAAAGTTTGGACATACAGTGAATAAGGTCAAAGGTCGCGTGCGCGGTATGAAAGGCACGTACTCTGGTGGTACGGCAGCGAGTTTAAAAGCAACAATGGTAGCCGCGAAGAAAGACCCCTCAGTGATGGGCGTGTTACTAAACCCATTTTCATTGACGCCTGGATTTACTGGTGTGGAACAACCTCGCGGTGATAAACCCATTTTTGAAGCAGAATTCAATAGTTGGTCGGCCCCGTTTATCATGGCCGCCATTAATACGCGTAATATTCATCGCTCGAATATGTTACTCGGCCATGTGTACGGCGAAGATTTTGTGTATGACGAAATGATCTTCACCGGGCCAGGCGACAAAGGCGAAGCCATCGCGAATGCCGTTGCCTCAGATAAGAGTTTGAGCAGTGACAAAGGACCTAAGCCTGGTGAAGGCCCAAGCAAAGAAGAGCGTGAAAATGGATTCTTTGATGTTATTTTTCATGCCCAAGAAGACGACAAAACTGTCACAGTGTCAGTTAAAGGTACGATGGATCCCGGCTATGGTAGTACATCGAAAATGATCGCTGAATCGGCTGCATCGCTGGTTAAAGATGACTTACCGACGAAAGGTGGGATTTGGACATCAGCTTCGGCGTTTGGACAACAGCTAATCGACCGACTAGAACAAAATGCTGGAATGTCATTTAACGTTGAATAGCGATGAGCGGCGAAAAATATCACACTGACAGACACCCAACCCAATCATTACTTGGTTGAGTATCTGTCAGGCCGTCAGTGACACGTTAATGCAATCAACTCTGGAGAAACAGTTGTTGTTAGTTTTTTTCTAAGACAATTGCTTCTTGAAAAAGGTCGGTAAGTCAGAATCTGACAATAGCTTATAAGCGCCAGCATATGCACTTAATAAACTAACAACTACGGTTAAAATAAAGTGGTTCATATTCACAGTTTCTATCTTTGAATAGAGTCGGTGTATATCAGCCTTAAGGTTAACTAACTAATACTCCTTTACCGATTCTGAAAGTTAAATCAGTCATACGCATTTTGGGGCTTCGGCTCGGCAAATTTCTCCTCAAAAACACTTGATCTGAATCAATTAATTATTATACTTTCAGTAATTACTGAAACTTCAGAAAAAACCATTATGCATATGACACCAATGATCACGGCCTTCGTAATGCACTTTGGCGAAATGGGTAGCCGCTGGGGCTTTAATCGCACAGTCGGTCAAATCTATGCACTTTTGGTTGTAAGTAACCGAGCGCTTACCGCAGTTGAAATTGGTGAAGCACTGCACGCGTCGCGCGGCAACGTCAGCATGGGTATTAAAGAGTTAAATGCTTGGCAGTTGATTGAAACCCAACACGTGCCCGGCGATCGCAAAGAATATTACCGTAGCAAAGGCTCCATTTGGGATATGGCCAACCGTGTGTTTGAAGAACGTCGCAAACGAGAAATCGACCCAACCCTTAGCATGTTGCGCGACATCTTGCTCGACAACCCAAGCAATGAAGAAGAACGCTACGCCCAGACACAAATAAATGAAATCCATGATCTGCTGGAAAACATCACCGAATGGACGCAAAGCTTACAGAGCTTGAGCCCAGAAAAGCTCAATACGCTTATGAAGCTTGGCGCTGGTGTTGGTAAAGTACTGGATATCAAAGACAAACTAATCAATAAGACAGGATAACTAAAAAAATAAAGAGTCATTGAGGAGCGCGTTTTTTTACCGAATTAAACATTCATTGAGGTAACCAAAATCGTCATGTTAGATGTGCTCATGCTCAGCCGGATCCAATTCGCGGCTAACATCAGTTTTCACATATTGTTTCCCACTATTACCATCGCTCTTGGGTGGTTGTTATTCTACTTTAAGGTGCGATTCGACCTATCGGGTCATCCAGTCTGGATGCGTGCCTATCGTTTTTGGGTAAAGGTGTTTGCCCTGACCTTTGCATTGGGTGTAGTCAGCGGTATCACCATGTCGTTCCAGTTTGGTACAAATTGGCCAGGCTTTATGGAAACCATAGGCAATATTGCGGGCCCATTACTCGCCTATGAAATCCTTACGGCGTTCTTCCTTGAAGCAACGTTACTCGGTGTCATGTTGTTTGGCTTTAACCGTGTGCCAGCCTGGGCACATACCTTAAGTACGTTCTTGGTGGCGTTTGGCACAACCATGTCAGCATTTTGGATCTTGGTCTTAAACTCATGGATGCAAACACCTGCAGGTTTTGAAATGCGCGATGGCGTGGCCCATGCTACAGATTGGTTGGCCATTATCTTTAACCCATCATTCCCCTATCGCTTTAGCCATACCCTGCTCTCTTCGGCTCTGACGGTATGTTTTGTGGTTGCCGGTATTAGCGCCTATCGCTTGTGGCGTGGCGATAAAAAGCGAGCGCCTCGCGTTACCTTAAAAACGGCTATTTTCAGCGCAGCACTGCTTGCACCATTACAAGCTTTCGTCGGTGATCTGCACGGCTTAAATACCCTTGAACATCAGCCACAAAAAGTTGCGGCAATGGAAGGAGTATGGGAAACCCAAAAGGGCGCTGATTTACTACTGTTTACTATTCCTGATGAAGAAACCCGCGAGAATAAATTCGCCATAGGTATTCCTAATCTTGCCAGTCTGATTTTAACCCATGAATGGGACGGTGAAATAAAAGGACTCAATGATTTTGAAGGCGTTCATCCGCCAGTGAAGCCGGTCTTCTATGGTTTTCGCTTAATGGTCGGCATTGGCCTACTAATGATAATGATCGCATGGTGGTGTAGTTGGAGTATGCGTGGCGGCCGTTCGCTGAGTAAGTTACAACTCAAGGTGCTAATGGGTATGACATTTAGTGGTTGGATTGCCACGCTTGCCGGTTGGTATGTGACTGAAATTGGTCGTCAACCTTACTTAGTGAGCGGCGTATTAAAAACTGCTGATGCTGTCACGACAATCGCATCTGAAAATGTACTGTTAACCCTAGTCGTTTACTTGATTGTTTATGCTGTATTACTAGTTGCATACGTCCGCACGTTGTTCTTAATGGCACGTCGGGCTGTCGAGCTCGAAGATATTCAGCCACATGAGCGAGTTAATCAGAAATACTTTAAACCAGTACCCAACCAGCAGGAGGCACACGCATGATTGATTGGCTATTTGCAGATCAAAATCTGCCCGTCGTATTTGCGGTTCTAATGGCCATTGCCATCTTAATGTACGCAATTTTAGACGGCTATGACTTAGGTGTAGGTATTTTACTGCCGATGGACACAGCGCAGCAGCGCGATACCGCAATCGCTTCAATTGGACCCTTTTGGGATGCCAATGAAACTTGGTTAGTACTGGCGATTGGTTTATTACTGGTCGCCTTCCCAGCAGCGCACAGTGAAATATTACGTGCCTTGTACCTTCCTGCCACCTTGATGCTGATAGGTTTGATTTTACGCGGTGTTGCATTTGATTTTCGCGCTAAGGTTGCTGTTACTGAAAAACATCGTTGGGATCGCGCCTTTAAAGTAGGCTCAATTATCACCTCCATGAGCCAAGGCTTTATGCTGGGTATGTATGTGATGGGGCTCGATTACAATTGGCTTAGCGTTGGCTTTGCCTTGCTCGGCGGTGTTGGTGTTACCACCGCCTATGCGCTCATTGGTGCAAGCTGGCTGATCATGAAAACCAATGGTGACTTGCAGTTGAGGGCTATTGCTTGGGCAAAAAAAACGGGGGTTATTAGTTTTATTGGAATATTATTAGTGTGCTTTATTAACCCACTAATCAATCCCTTTGTATACGAACGTTGGTTGACGCCACCATTGGGGTACTTCGTCAGTGCTATACCATTGTTGTGCTTTTCAATGTTTGCCTTAGGGTATCAAGTACTGAAACGCTTGCCTCTGGCGGATCATCAAGGTGACTGGCTACCGTTTTCCATGACAACCATAGTGTTTATTTGCTGTTTCGCGGGGTTAGCATTGAGCTTCTATCCGTATGTGGTACCGCAGCAACTCACAATCTTCGACACTGCGAGTGCGCCTGAATCGCTGCGGATTATGCTTGTCGGCAGCTTATTCGTGCTGCCAATGATCATTGGTTACACGGTGTTTGCTTACTTTGCCTTTAGAGGTAAAGCCCAAGCTCTCAATTATTATTAATCACCAAACCAGCGCTCCCACCAGGAGCGCTCTTCTTCTGGCTCTTCTTGTTGTGGGCCTTCAGTCTTAATATCACAGGCATGTCGCTCATTCGGCAGCACATCTAATATTGCCGGCACGGTTAAGGCATTAGTACATCCTGCTACCATCGCCTCGCCAGATAATGGATCGAAGTGAGCAATACCAAGACCGTTTGGAAAACGCCGTGATAATGACTTGGGTTGCTGCGCTTTTTGATAGGCAATATAGGCACTGAGTGCGCCACTAGCGCCAGTTAGGCCAGTCGTTGCATTATCATCATCACCTAACCAAGTGGTAACTAATATGTTGCGGTCAAACCCGGCAAACCAGCTATCGCGATAGTCATTAGTTGTACCCGTTTTACCTGCCATATTAATGCGTGGAAACTGACTGTTAATTTGTCGTGCCGTGCCCTCAATCGTGACTTTATGTAATGCGTAATTGGTCAGATAAGTCGCCGCTTCATCAACGCGTTGCTCGGCATAATTACTGTGTTGCCACAATAATCGGTTGCCGGCTGTGGTAATTGCATTAACTGTTCTTAGCGGACGATAAACACCGGTATTGGCGATGGTCTGATACATTTGATTGACTTGTAACAACGACAAATCGATCGCACCTAACGTAAGTGCCGGTACCTCTTTAATGGGCGTATTCACACCCAAACGTTGTAGCGTATCGATAACATTGGGCAAACCGATATCTAATCCCAAGTTAATTGTTGGAACATTAAGTGACTGAGTTAATGCTGATACTAACGCTACTTGTCCACGAAACTCTTTGTCGGCGTTTTGCGGTTGCCAGCGTTTACCACCTTCATCCGCTAAATCGATGGGCTCATCGAGTAAAGGGGTAGCAAGATTAAACCGCGCGGGTTGCTCCAAAGCCGTTAAGTAAATCGCGGGCTTAACCAATGAACCTATTTGACGTTTTGCGTCTAGAGCGCGATTAAAGCCGCTATAAGTCGTGTTTTTACTGCCGACTATGGCGCGTATCTCACCGCTCTTGATATCGGTGATCATCATGGCCCCTTCGAGGCCAGAAATAGAACGTTGGTCAGCCAAAGTGGCAACAGTTTCTGCAAGTGCTTTTTCTGCGCGGCGCTGCGCATTGATGTCTAGTGATGTGAATACCCGTACGCCAGACTCACGAATATCAGGGTCAGCCAAAATGTCGGTTAACTCGCGACGGACTTTATCCATAAACGCTGGATGTTTGCCACTGGCTATACTCGCACCCGAGGCGATATTCAGCGGTTGATTCACGTACATTTCATACTCAGCTGCAGAAATCTCGTTGTTCTCAAACAATACTTTAAGCACTAAATCGCGGCGCTCAGTGGCGCGCTCTGGGTGACGGCGTGGGTTGTAGTATGAAGGCCCTTTGACCATGCCAACCAACAATGCGATTTCAGCCACATCGAGTTCAGCTACTGGGCGGTCAAAGTAAAAATGACTACCAAGCCCAAAACCATGCACGCCAAGATCGCCATTTTGACCAACGAACACTTCATTGAGATAGGCTTCAAGGATTTGGTCTTTGCTGTAGCGAGCATCGATTACTATCGCCATCAGTGCTTCTTTCACCTTGCGTATAATCTGTTTTTCACGGGTCAGATATAAATTCTTGACCAACTGCTGGGTCAACGTACTACCGCCCTGAACGGTACGTCCTGCAGCAATGTTCGCGATCAGTGCACGTACAATGGATAACGGAGCTACGCCATGGTGTTTATAGAAGTTTTGATCTTCAACCAAGGTCAATGCTGAGACCAACATGGGTGGTACTTTGTCAATATCCAACAACATACGGTCTTCACGGTGACTGCTCACCAAGCGACTGACAAGCCATGGTTCGAGACGGATCTGTTGCAATGTTGTAGCAGAGGCAAAAGTTAACTGACGCGGCAATGCTTGTTCAATCGCAGCTATACGATCACCACGCCAACTTAAACGAATTAAGCGCATGGCTTGATTACCATCGATAAAGTCAAACGCTCGTCGCATAAAGGTCAGCTGACGGTTGGCATAGTGGTATTCACCACTATTTTTCACATTTGGCACTTGGCGATAGCCAAGTAAATCGAGCTCATCTAGAATTTCCGCGGGCGTGATTTCTTGCTCTACGTCAATCTGCAATGCGCGGGCATAGATTTGTGCTGGTACTTGCCATTTGTTACCAGAGAAATGATGTTTAATCGACGCGTCAAGGTAAAACAAATAGGCAGCGAGCGCTACTGAGGCAACCAGTGTTAATTTTCCCGCAATCGGCAGCAAGCGTTTGAACCAGTGCTTCTTTATCGGTTGTTTAGCGCGTTTGGATTGTGCTTTATTTTTTGTCTTTGTTTGCTTCTTTTTGGCCAATGTTACTGCTCAATGAAAGGTGCTGAAATCGATTATACGTGCTCACCATTGAATAACCAGCACTGGTATAGTGTTGCTCTAGGCTTTAGAAGCAAATCCAAATGTTGTTAGAACGATCACTGTCGACCGTTAGTCACCGAGTTTATTCACAAATACAGCGACTAAGTCTAGGCGGTCAGCAGCGCTTCGGGTAGCATGAATTTTTTTACTAAGTGAATGCTTTTTTTATGTTCCGCCGTCTTTTTTCTTCCTTGTTAGTGTGTGGCTCCCTCTTCTCATTTGCCGCCACCGCCAGTACATCTGCAACTTCAGAGTTTAAACAGTGCTTAGACAACCTAGGTCGATTAGCCGAAGACCGAGGAGTAAGCGCAGATACTCGCGCGGTATTAAGTGCACTTGAATATCAGGCCAAAGTCATTGAGCTTGACCGTAATCAGCCGGAATTTGTGCAGACCTTCCCGTCCTATTTTTCTAAACGCGTAAACGATTGGCGCATCAACAAAGGCCGAGAAAAGTACACTGAGCACCAAGAGTTGCTTAAGAAATTAACCGCTCGCTATGGGATCCCAGGTCATTACCTTGTGGCTTTTTGGGGATTAGAAACAAACTATGGTGGTTATAAAGGCAATATGCCAACCCTAGATTCACTCGCTACCCTTGCGTGTGACCAGCGCCGCCAAGCATTTTTTACTGAAGAGCTGCTACTTGCTCTGTTGCTTGTTGACCGCGAAAATCTCGACCCTGCCACTATGCGAGGTTCTTGGGCAGGCGCGATGGGACATACACAATTTATGCCGTCGACTTACACCCAATACGCAGTTGATGGTGATGGTGATGGTGTCATTGATTTGTTGAATAGCGAAGCTGATGCACTAACTTCTGCTGCTAACTTTTTGGCGCGATTGGGCTGGCAATCGGGTAGCCGTTGGGGCCGCGAGATCAAGCTTCACGACAGTTTCGACTATAGCCAAGCGGGTTACAAAAATCGACGCACCATAACTGAATGGCAAAGTACAGGGATCACCATGACAGATGGAAGCGCTCTGCCAAACAGTGATTTACTTGCGACTCTAAGAGTTCCGGCGGGGCACGCTGGGCCGGCGTTTTTGACATACGTAAACTTCCGTATAATTATGCGTTGGAACAACTCTGAATTTTACGCTATTGCTGTGGGTCATCTTGCGGACCGCATCATTAATGCGCCGGCATTAAGTGCCGAGTTACCCGACTTACCTCCATTATCCCGTGCTGATATCATGCAATTGCAACGCGCACTGACACAGCTTGGGTTTGCCGTTGGCGGTGTAGATGGAATAATGGGGCCCGGCACCCGTGCCGGTATTCGCGCTTATCAAGCACAACATGAATTAATTGCAGATGGCTTCCCCAGTAACGAACTGCGTCAACACGTTTTAACACAACTTGATGCTGACTAAGCAACTAGAACATCTTGCGTTTGGTTACTTTGGTCGGTGCAGTATTGGCTGGGTCGTCTGGCCAAAGGTGTTTGGGATAGCGTCCCTTCATTTCCTTTTGAATCTGACGATAACTCTCACTGTACCAAAAAGCGCCAAGATCAGTGGTAGTTTGTAATGGCCGCATAGCGGGAGAGAGCAGCTCTACTTGAATCGGCAGCTTGCCTTCGGCCAATGTTGGTGTTTCAGCCAAGCCATAAAACCATTGCATCCGTGCTGCAATTTTCGGCGCAGTTATTTTTTGCTCAGCGTGCTGATTGAGTGCAGAGTATTCCAGTTGTAAACGTTCTTCAGTTGGCAGCGTTATTCGGGTTGGCAACTCACGGTCAAGCCACTGTTGTTGGTCCCAATTCAATAGTGATTTCAGGCAATTATTGAAATCTAATTCACCTAACTGTCGTAAACCCAAATGGCTATCGATAAAAGGTAGCAACCACTTATCTAACGTATTCAATAAATAAGCCGAAGAAAAATTGGGGAATGTACCAATGTCTTCGCGCGTACAAAGTTGTGTCGCAATTTGCACTCGATAAATTAACTGCCAAGTGCTTGCCGACATAGGTAGCCACGCAAGCCCTTGCTTGCGTATGATGGCCGACCACGCGCTGCGAAGTTGTTCAAGGTTGAGAGTTTCACTAGCCAATCGCTTATCAACCGGCGCTTGACTCAAAATGATTGCACCCAATTGCTGGATGGAACGCAACTCAAACTGCTTACGCTCATTGGACCAAGTAAAGCTAATCTCACTCATAATGTCATCTGCACACCAGTTCAACAGTTCGTCAGCTGCCACTGGCTCTGCGAGGGTGATATTAATTACGCCTTGATTACTGCCAAATAGATCTGCGGCCACCAGCCATTCAGGAATACCAAACCGCTCGGCGTTGAGCAATTTCGCTTGTTTACCATTGGCCATTTTGTATTGTCCGTCACCAAGGTGTTTGGCCAGCCAGTCTGGGAATGCTAGTGTTAGTGCGTGTGCCACATCTGCCGATGACAGCTCGGTTAATTGCTCAGGGCCAATATTGCAGGATAACTGCTTGTAATAGCGACTCACACTGTTAATAACGCGTTTATCTTTGCTTTGTAAGCTATTCATTATGTGCTCACGTAGCACCCCGTTCTGCGGTGCCGAAGTATCCCACAGCAAGGCAGCTATTGCGGCAGCTGCGAGAAGTAAAGAAGGATAATCAGATTGCAGCGATCTAGCCCTGACTAGCATGTTCGCGAGACGAACATTCACTGGCATATCGACCAATGTGCGCCCATGTGATGAGAGCTTTTGTGAATCACTTACGGCGCCTAATTGCAGTAATAGACCCATTGCAGCGTCTAGTTGTGCTTGCCGAGGTTGAGTCAATAGCGGTAGCTCGGTTAGAGAGCTTCCCCAACCTAATGCCTGCAAAGCGATATCACTGACATCACGAGTTAACACCTCTGGTTCAGACTGCTTACGCAGGCGATCTTGTACTTCCTTTGACCACGTACGATAGCAAACACCTGCCATTGTTCTGCCGGCGCGGCCCGCTCGCTGAGTGGCTGAAGCCTGACTAATACTCTGTGTACGCATAAACTCAATACCAGTGCTGAGGTCGAGTTCAGCTACCCTCTCAAGCCCTGTGTCTATGACAATTCGGGTGCCATCGATGGTCAGACTACTTTCGGCAATGTTTGTAGCGAGCACTATTTTGCGCTCCCCGCTTGAACTAGGCTTTAGCGCTCTGGTCTGGCGCTCTTTACTCAAACTACCGTAGAGTGGCATACATGTTGCGCCGGCCAATTCCGTATATGTAGACAGGCGTTTTTCAAGCAGAGCAATTGTGCGGTTAATCTCCTTTTGGCCTGGCAAGAACACCAGTACATCACCTTTTTCTTGCTGCAGTGCCTCAACGATAACAGACACTAACTCATCCAGTTGTATAGGCTTAAGTCCAATCGGCCGGTAGCGGTAATCAATCGCAAACTGACGTCCTGGAACTTGGATAAGCTGCGCTTCAGGTAAAGCGCGTTGTAAGTCCTCTGCGGCTAGTGTTGCTGACATCACCATCAGGCGCAAATCATCACGTAATGCGAGCTGAACCTCGCGGATCAAAGCGAAGCCGAAGTCTGCATGCAAACTGCGCTCGTGAAACTCATCGAACACAATAACGTCGACATTAGAAAGTTCGGGATCTTTTAATAGCCGCCGAGCCAAGATCCCCTCAGTGATAAACTCTAACTGGACTTCTCGACTGGTCTTGTGTTCGCCTCGAACCTGATAGCCCACTCGTTTACCTACCGGCTCATTGAGTTGCGCAGCTAGGTAGGCAGCCAACGCTCGAACGATAACGCGTCGTGGCTGTAACACTAGAATCTTGCCCTTGCTTCTACGTACTCTTAATAAGTGCAAAAGCAGGGCTGTTGATTTACCGGCGCCGGGCGCTGCGGACAAAATGACATCGCCGCTGACCAATGCGCTTTGGATTGTTTCAAGAAATCCGTGAATAGGTAAATTGTTAGACAACTGAACGCCTGCTTACTGCCAAGGTGCTAAGAGGAATAAGTTGGATTATTCCTTGAATAACCTATGATGTGAACCATGAATGCTGAAAACAATGCTCATGCGCTGCTTTATTGGAATTGACTTACCGCCGCCATTGAAAACCGAGGTTGTCACTTGGCGTGACACATATTGGCCTGACGCAGAATCAAGCAAACCAGTTCCAGCGTGCAATTTGCATATGACCTTGCTGTTTATTCCGGCGCTTTCTTTGGATGTACAGAAATCCTTCATAGAAAAATTGGATGTCAGTTGCATCAAACCATTTACCCTTCATTTGGATTATACCAATCATTGGCAAAAGCCCGCTATTGCTTGGCTATCAGATTTAAAACCTTCGGTTGAGTTGTTAACACTTCAAAAGTCAGTCAGCCAGCAGTGCAGTGCCTTAGGCATTGCCTCACCTGACCTAATCCGTAGTTATCAGCCTCATGTAACCTTATTACGCAAATTCAAATCACTTACAAAATATCCACAACCTCCGAAAAATTGGCAGTGTAGGGTTGAACAGGTGCATTTGTTTGAATCTCACTCGGGCGCAAATGGCGTCAGATATCCGATTGTCGAGACGTGGACCTTAGGCGAGGAAAATTACGGTCGTTAACTGCTCAAACTCAATTTTTTGTGTTGTTAGCGCAGTAATGTCAGCATCTGAGTATCCCGCCTTGCGCAGGACTTCAAGCGCTGTTTGTTTCGCCGCTATCGTTTCGTCGGGGTCGCTTAGTATTTCCGCAGCGCGAATTAAGTATGATTCCACGATGCACCTCCAGTGCAGTCTATAAAGTGTATACGACCTTAGAAGTAGCTTCGGACCACTCAATAACCGCAGTCTATATATGGTTTTTAGCTATAAGCTATCAGTACATCTTCAACTGCCTGATATTCAATGAAAAGCCCCAATCGGGAGAAATAACATAGAGTGAAAAAATCATTATTCGCTCATCGTAAAATGCTATCCTGACTTTCTTTTGACCTGATTTAGAGCATGCAACAAACCTATCGCCTAATTATTGATTGCCCCGATCAAGTAGGGATCGTCGCCGCTGTGGCTACTTTTTTAGCAGAACACCAAGCCAATATTATTGAAGCCAGTCATCATACCGATTTGCAAACGGGTCGATTCTTTATGCGCCATGAGATTAGAGCAGACAGCTTGGCGCTGGGCCACTCTGATTTCAAACAAGCTTTTGCTGAACTCGCTTTGGAGTATCACATGCGCTGGCAGCTCACCGATTCAGCGCAAAAGCAACGGATGGCGATATTGGCGAGTCATGAATCACACTGTTTAGTTGACTTGCTGCATCGTCATCATACCGGTGAACTGCAATGCGATATTCCATGCATAATTGCTAATCATGAGAAAATTGCCGCGTTTGCCCGGTGGTACAAAATTCCTTTTGTTTACGTTGACTTTAAAGCACTGGGCAAACAACAGGCATTTGCCGTTGTTCAAGAAACTTTAGCGCAATACAATACCGACTTGGTTGTGCTTGCCCGTTTTATGCAAATTTTGCCCGATTCAATGTGCGAGCAATGGGCGGGACGCGCGATCAATATTCATCATAGCTTTTTGCCGTCTTTTGTTGGTGCCAAACCATACCAGCAAGCCTATGAACGCGGAGTAAAGCTCATTGGTGCAACCTGCCACTATGTTACCGCTGACTTAGATGAAGGGCCGATTATCGAACAGGACGTTAAACGTATCACTCATTCCGATTCCGCTGCAGACATGGTTCGCAAAGGCAAGGATTGTGAAAAGACCGCATTGGCCAATGGCGTGCGCTATCACTTAGAAGATCGTGTGATTGTGCATGGTAATAAAACCATCGTTTTTGAATAACTGTATTCAAGGCCTGTGCGTATCTGGATTTGAGTGAATGCGCTACACTCAGGTGATGTTGCGTGTGATGCTTAGGTATCCTGCGATAACGTGCAGAACAACGATAATAAATCACCTAACATAAGACTCTGGAAAACTCATGAAGAAAGCTCTTACTCGCTCATTGGCAATTGCTGTTGCATTCGCTCTAGCAGCCTGTAGTGACAACAAACAATCGCAAACTGAAGTTCAGTTCCCTAAACCCGCTACCGAAACAACAGTTACAGCGCCTACAGAAAACCCCCTGTTACAAGAATATTCAGGCCCGTACGGCGGTGTACCGCAGTTTGATCAGATGCAGCTTGATGACCTCAAGCCAGCCCTACAACAAGGCATGGCCTTAAATTTAGCTGAGATCGAAGCAATCGCGAATAATCCAGAGTCTCCAACGTTTGCCAATACGATCGCAGAAATGGAACGTGCGGGCTCAACCCTCAATCGTATTTTTACCTATTGGGGTATATGGAGTTCAAACAAATCTAGTCCAGAGTTTCGCGCCATTCAAACAGAAATGAGCCCTAAGCTTTCCGTTTTTTCTCGCAAATCACTCAAAATGAGGCGTTATTTGCACGTGTTAAAGCGGTCTATGAAAGTGAAGAATTGGCTTCGTTAACTCCAGAAGAACAACGCATAACCTGGCTTATATACAACCGTTTTGCTAGTAATGGCGCAACCTTAGATACCTATGCCAAAGCTCGTTACGCCGCTATAAACCAAGAGCTGTCTAAATTCAGTACGCAATTTTCTAACAACGTGCTCGCCGACGAAGAAAACTATGTACTTTATCTGACCGCTGATCAACTTGACGGGCTCCCTGAGTCTTTTGTCAATGCATCAGCTGCTGCCGCCACACAGCTTGGCAATGAAGGTAAGTAGGCAATCACTAACACCCGCTCTTCGATGGATCCATTCCTTACCTATTCAACTAATCGCCCGTTGCGTGAGCAAGTTTGGAACACGTATTACAACCGTGGCGATAATGCCGATGAATTCGATAACAATGCGATTATTAAACAGCTACTAACACTACGACATGAGCGCGTGCAACTGTTGGGCTTTGGCAACTATGCCCAATGGCGTTTACAAGATCGCATGGCCAAAACACCAGAAAACGCCATGGAGCTGATGATGCGTGTGTGGCCGGCAGCCATTGCGCGAGTTGAAGAAGAAGTTGCCGACATGCAGGCAATCGCAGATGCAGAAGGTGCAGATATTACCATCGAGCCTTGGGACTATCGTTTCTATGCAGAAAAAGTTCGCAAAGCTAAGTATGCGCTAGATTCCAATGAAGTTAAGCAGTACTTGCAGCTAGATAAACTACGGGATGCGATGTTTTACGTTGCAGATCGCTTATTTAACTTCACGTTTTAGCCCGTACCTGATGGCTCAGTACCCGTTTTCCACCCAGATGTTAAAGTATGGGAAGTAACCAATTCTAGAACTGGAAAACACATTGGTTTGTGGTATCTAGACCCATTTGCTCGTCAAGGTAAACGCTCTGGAGCATGGGCTACCATGTACCGTCGCCCCACTAGTTTTGACAGTGAGCAATCGGCATTGACGTCAAACAATAGCAACTTTGTAAAGGCACCTGAAGGCCAAGCAACTTTGATATCTTGGGATGATGCAGAGACCTATTTCCACGAATTTGGTCATGCCCTGCACTTCTTGGCTTCCGACGTAGCGTATCCAACTTCACACAGCGGTGTGCGCGATTACACTGAGTTTCAATCACAGCTACTTGAACGTTGGCTATTGACTGACGAGGTCATCAATCAATTCTTGGTCCATCATGAAACTGGTGCCCCTATCCCATCCGGTCTAGTAGAGAAAATTAAAGCCGCAGCAACTTTCAATGAAGGCTTTAAGACGACGGAATATATGGCATCAGCGATTGTTGATTTGCTCTATCACACCACGGACCCTGC
>CAXRGW010000063.1:0-4616 GCA_964230255.1 Alteromonas sp. | reverse complement strand
GGTGATCACCGACAATATGCGTCGCAGTGGTAAGTTCAACCCAATCACTATGAGCACCATGCCACAGTTTCCTGCCTCAGATGCAGACGTAAATTATGCCTCATGGGCGGCTACCGGTGTCGACACCATCTTGGTGGGGACGGTTGAGATGCAATCGGATGGCCGTTATCAAGTCACCTATGAATTAATAGATGTGTTGCGCGGTCAAATTACCGGTGGCAATGCGCAAGCATTAATTGATGGGCAACTGCAATACAACAATGACCATATCATTGCCCGCGGTAGTTCGTTTATCGGTGAAGACGACTTTCGTCAACACGCCCACCAGATTAGTGACGCCATTTACCAACAGTTAACCGGCGAGCGCGGCGCGTTCCAAACCCGGTTAGCCTATGTGATAGTGCGCGACCGCGAAGTGCATGAACTGCCATTCCAACTGGTAATTTCGGATTATGACGGTGCCAATGAAACGCGTTTGCTATCTTCGCCACAGCCGTTGATGTCGCCGTCTTGGTCGCCTGACGGTGAGCAACTGGCCTATGTAAGCTTTGAAAATAAGCGCCCGCAAATTTTTATTCAGGATATCTATACAACCAGCCGCACGCGGATGACTGACTTCCCAGGTATTAACGGTGCACCAGTGTTCTCTCCGGATGGCAAGCAACTTGCTATGGTACTGTCGAAAGACGGTAATCCAGAGATTTATATCATGGATATTGCCACTCGGGATCTACGTCGAATTACCCGTCATCGGAGCGTCGATACCGAGCCATCGTGGACGCCAGATGGAAAAAGCTTGATATTTAGTTCAGAGCGGGGTGGTAAACCTCAGATTTATCGCGTAAATTTGGCAACTGGGAGAGTGCACCGATTAACCTATGAAGGTGAAATGAATTTAGGTGCATCGGTTACTCCGAATGGAGAAGACCTTGTGCTAGTTAACCGCACTAACGGTGATTACCACATCGCTCGCCAGCGAATTAATGATGGTGCGATACAAATTCTGACTCGAACCTTTTTGGACGAGTCGGCCAGTATCGCGCCAAATGGAAGTATGATCATATACAGTACGCTACACGAGGGAAAACAAGTATTATCTCTAGTGTCGCTAGACGGACGGTTCAAAGCGCGTTTGCCTGCAGCCGATGGCCAGGTTAAATCGCCCAGCTGGTCACCATTTTTGTTTTAAATGTTACACACAATAAGGAAAAGAAGATGCAAACGAACAAACTATTGAGAACGTTGGTCCTCGGTTTATCAGTAGCAACGCTAGCCGCTTGTCAATCAGGCCCGACTGAGAAAGAGCTTGAAGACGAGCGCAATAAGATGGCTCAGCAGCAAGCCGCTCAAGAAGAGGCTGACCGTAAAGAAGCTGCTCGTCAGGCTGAGCTTGCCGCTGATAAAAAAGCACAAGAGGCTGAAGATGCGAAAAACGCTGAACTAAACGCACTTAAAAACCTAAACACAGTATTGTTCGATTTCGACCGCGCAACGGTTAGAGCAGAATTTATGGACGTACTTAAGCGTCATGCAGATTTCCTTATTGCTAACCGAGACCAAAACGTTGTGATCAACGGCCACACTGACAGCCGCGGTACGCCAGAGTACAACATTGCGTTGGGCGAGCGTCGTGCTAAGGCAGTTGAGACATACTTCCTAAATGCCGGTGTTCGAGGTGCACAAATCTCAGTGGTATCTTTCGGTGAAGAAGATCCTGCTGTTATGGGGGCAACCGAGTACGCATTTGCACAAAACCGCCGTGCGGTTGTTGTTTATCAATAATGCGTAAATCACCTCTGGTTATAGCCAGCATCTTCACAGTAGCCAGTGCAGCCGTTGCTGCACAGGCGCCTGTAGTTGATGCCAATAACGGTGATTTTGAGGCTCGTTTAGCGACCCTGGAGAACATCCTTGAAAGTCGTACCGAGAGTCAGCATCGTTTGCAGTCGCAACTGGACTCTCTGCAATCAGAAGTCGATGAGTTACGCGGTGCCGTAGAAGTTCACACCAATCAACTCGAGAAAATTCTCCAGCGTCAGCGCGAGTTGTATCTCGAAATTGATAAGCGGGTTGAGGCACTGAAAGCTGTGCCGGTACAACAGCCGGTAACAACAACTGATGCCACCACTGAGCTTCCGACAGTGACACAAACACAACCTGTGACAACTGCGGTCTCTGAAACACAAGCGTACGAAGATGCCGTTAATTTGATCTTGCAAGATCGCGATTACGCCGCGGCAGTGCCTGCTTTCCAACAGTTTATTAGCCAATATCCAGATAGCGAGTACGCTGCTAATGCGCACTACTGGCTAGGGCAGCTGTTATTTAATCAACAAGATTTGGTGAATGCACAGCAACAGTTTGGTTTAGTAGTAGATAGATTTGCAGATAGTAGCAAGCGCGCCGATTCAATCTTGAAACTGGGCATTATTGCCGAGCGTCAAGGTAATGTGGCGTTAGCCCGTCAGCGCTTTAATCAGGTGGTCGCAGAATACCCTGATTCATCTGCACGCAAATTGGCAGATTCTCGCTTGGCGCAAATCGACGGTTAAAAGCTAACACGAATTTGTTCAGATAACGAACAAGCAGTCGTGTTGACGTCGAATAGTTGAAAATTTTGGGATTTTTGACTTGCACCTCGCGGCGAAATAAGTATTATATGCCGCCGTTGCCGAGTACACATATATTTGGCACGGCGTTATCGCTTGATTGGGTCGTTAGCTCAGCTGGTAGAGCAGTTGACTTTTAATCAATTGGTCGCTGGTTCGAATCCAGCACGACCCACCATTTAAGCGCATTTCGAAAGCATCTCATTGTTAAGGGTCGTTAGCTCAGCTGGTAGAGCAGTTGACTTTTAATCAATTGGTCGCTGGTTCGAATCCAGCACGACCCACCATTAACAATGATTTCCCTGTATACATTATTCAAACTTCTCAGCGCAGTAATGTGTAATTTTTATGACAAGCCTGTATAATTCGCGCGTTATTTAAAACCAGTGATAAAAGCGACTACAAAGCATGGCAGTTACTCTTCGAATTGACGAAATCAACTATCCGTTTCCGGCCAAACCGAAAGCCTTAACCGCGGATCGTGAAGCCTTCTTAAAAGCGGAAATAAAGCAGTTGTTAAAAGCGCAAAACGCTGTGTTGGTTGCTCACTATTACACTGACCCCGAAATCCAAGCGCTTGCCGAAGAAACCAACGGCTGTATTTCTGATTCATTGGAAATGGCGCGTTTTGGGCGTGATGCTGAAGAACAAACACTGATTGTTGCTGGTGTTAAGTTTATGGGCGAGACGGCGAAGATTTTGAGCCCAGAAAAGCGCGTGTTGATGCCGACACTGGATGCTACCTGTTCACTGGATTTAGGCTGCCCAGCTGATAAGTTTACCGAATTTTGTAATGCACACCCGGACCACACCGTGGTTGTTTATGCCAACACCTCAGCGGCGGTTAAAGCCCGTGCTGATTGGGTTGTCACATCAAGTATAGCGCTTGAGATTGTTGAGCATTTAGACAGTTTGGGCGAAAAGATTATATGGGCACCTGACCGGCACTTGGGTAGCTACATTCAAAAGGAAACCGGCGCAGATATGCTCATGTGGCAGGGCGAGTGTATTGTCCACGATGAGTTTTCATCGCAAGCACTGCGCGACATGAAGCACTTACATCCGGATGCTGCCATTCTGGTTCACCCAGAATCACCCGCTAGTGTGGTTGAAATAGCAGACGCTGTTGGCTCAACCACGCAATTGATTACTGCGTCACAAAACTTGCCAAACGAGAAGTTTATCGTGGCGACTGATCGCGGCATTTTCTACAAGATGCAGCAACTAGCGCCAAATAAGACGTTTTTGGAAGCGCCAACGGGCGGTAACGGCGCGACGTGTAAAAGTTGTGCACATTGCCCTTGGATGGCAATGAACGGCTTAGAGGCCATCTACAGCGCGTTAACCGGCAATCACAGCGAACACGAAATTCACGTGGATGACACATTGCGCGTGGACGCAATGAAACCCCTCAATCGCATGCTGGATTTCGCTGCGGAGCTAAAGCTAAAAGTCAAAGGTAATGCTTGATAAGCCAAGCACTTTTACCTACTATACGCGCGCTTTGTAAAAGCACCGAATTTGGAGAGATGGCTGAGTGGCTGAAGGCGCACGCCTGGAAAGTGTGTTTAGGGTTAAACCTAACGAGGGTTCGAATCCCTCTCTCTCCGCCATATTTAGTCTATATAGGCTATACAGACCTTGATATACCTACATTCGGTGTATAGCCTGTTTAGAGCAGTAGACAAATATGGTGACAAATAATTCTAGTAAATAACCACCTTTTGAAAATAAGTCGGTATCACCGAGTCTTTGGCACTTATGAGGTTTCTAGTCATTATTTGTCTTCAAAAAATCATTAATCACTCATAACTCAGGGGCTTTCTATTAGCCAAATATAACCACAAATTCACCACACGAGCTATTTTACGACACGCCTTTCTAAAATAGTCTAAAAATTTACACTAATTTCCTAGACTCTGGTAAGCATATTTCATGTTTTTTCGAAATTTCCAGTTTTTTGAGACACGTTACTTAAACTTTTGCTTAAATCGCTCGCAAGCTGCC
>CAXRGW010000062.1:0-35305 GCA_964230255.1 Alteromonas sp. | reverse complement strand
AATGGACGCCTTCGTAGAATTGGGCGCAACGATCGAATACACGAGGAATGACTATGTTTAACTTGCAACACACCATTCGCAAACCACTACTAGCTTTTACTTTAGCGACACTCCCAGCCAGCCCTAATGCGCTTGCGATCACTGATAAGTTTTTAGCCGAGTTGTATTGGGACTATCGCACTGGCGACTGAATTGCGCTTGCTCGACCAAAGCGATGTTAGCCTTGAAGCGGACGAAAATGCCATAGGCACATTGGATAATCTGGATTACAATCCTGTTTATGCCTGCGTTAATTTACGTTATTGATTCTAGAGGCCCCATTGCTCAATACCCAAGTACCGTCGCCACTTGAGCGGATTTACCCGGATTGGCCAAACGCTGGGCAGTATCAGCTTTTGGTCAAGCGCGATGATCTTATCCACCCTATCATCTCGGGCAATAAATGGCGTAAATTGGCAGAGCCTATGCACCAATTTATGCAACATAAACCCGCCCGAGTCGCTAGTTTTGGCGGTGGCTATTCCAATCACATTCACGCACTTGCCCACTGTTGCTGCCAGCTAAAAATACCATTAACCATCTTTATTCGGGGTAATTACACGGGTAACGAAACACCAATGCTAAAAGACGTCCAAGCGTGGCAAGCAAACATAGTGTACTTAACTAAAGCCGACTACCAGCGCCGTGACGAACAAGACTTTGTTACCAGCTTGTGTCGGCAGCATAACGTTGAGGTTGTGATCCCCGAAGGCGGCAGTCAGCAGCAATGTTTTGCGGGGATGCAATCACTCGTAGACGAATTCAATCAAGATGTCGATGCGCTGTTTTTACCCGTCGCCAGTGGCGGCACGCTAGCGGGCTTAAGTGTTGCCAAGCAGTCCCATATAAAACACCTGCATGGCATTGCGATGCTTAAAGGCCAAGACTATTTGAATGATTTAGTAAAACAGCTGATTAATCAGCTGCCACATAGCGAATACACCATCTGGCATGACTTTCACCATGGCGGTTATGCCAAGGTTTCCGATGAGTTAATTGCCTTTTGCCGGCGCAATAGTGAGCAATTGGGAATTCCACTAGAGCCGGTATACTCCGGTAAAGCACTCTATGCGATGCAACAGTTAATCATGCAAAAACGCTTCGCCAAAAACTCTACTCTCGTGTTTTTGCATACCGGTGGCCTACAAGGCGCCCGTTAAATTTAAATGCTAGGTTACACAATTGTACTGAACCGAATCAGATAACCACACGTTTAATGCTTTAATATCATCTACTTCTGTAAAGAGCTAACTGACGAGGACTGCATGCGACATTCTATTGCACAACATGCTCTGACTGAATGCGAACCACTCATCGAACGTGCAGTTCAGTTTGCAGCCGCGTTGCTTAAGTATACAGATTCGATTTACCCCTTTGCTGTGTTGTCGATTAATGGCGATGTGCAGTGCGTTTGTTGTGAAAAAGAGCAGGCAGAAAATGGCAATATGATCGAAATGCTAGAGTGGCTGATTGTCGAGCGTAGCTTCCAAACCCACCGCACTAACAGTGTCCTGGTGTATCTCGCCAATGTAGTCGATCCTCAACAAGGTGAGAGCGACGTTATAGTGACTCAAATCAATGATTCAACGGGCGCTGAAATCACGCGTCTTTACCCCTACGCAATTACGCCACAAGGTGTATCCATCGGCATGCCCAGCACGTTTTAAACAACGCAAGTTCAAAGTAGTAGTTTATCTTTGTTCAAGACTTGCAAGATCGGAATTAACTGCTAGCATTCAGCGCGAATTAGAAACTGTCTTTTGGAATCTATTATGGCAAGAGTATTAATTATTGGCGCAGGTGGCGTCGCCGCAGTAACTGTCAAGAAATGCGCCCGTCTGACTGAACATTTTGACGAGATTTATTTGGCTAGTCGTACTGTTTCTAAGTGCGTAGCTTTGCAAGAAGAAGTTGGTAAGGACCGGGTGAAAGGCGTTTATGCGCTTAACGCAGACATTGCTAGCGAAGTTGAAACTGTTATCAACGATGTGCAACCTGATCTTGTGATTAACCTTGCCCTGCCATATCAAGATTTACCCATCATGGATGCGTGTTTAGCAACCCGAACTGATTACTTAGATACCGCCAACTACGAACCAAAAGATGTCGCTAAATTTGAATATTCATGGCAATGGGCTTACCAGCAAAAATTCCAAGATGCCGGCATCATGGCGTTGCTAGGCTCGGGGTTTGATCCGGGCGTAACAAACGTGTATACCGCCTATGCCGCCAAGCACTACTTTGACGAAATCCACTACCTAGATATCGTTGATTGTAATGGTGGTGATCACGGTCAAGCCTTTGCGACCAACTTCAACCCAGAAATCAACATTCGTGAAATTACTCAGCGTGGTCGCTTCTGGGAAGACGGTGAGTGGAGAGAAACTGATCCACTAAGCGTTCGCGAAGATCTCGATTATCAAAATATTGGTGTCCGCGCTTCGTATTTGATGTTCCACGAAGAGCTTGAGTCATTAGTTAAACACTTCCCAACCATAAAGCGTGCGCGTTTCTGGATGACATTCGGCGAAGCCTATCTTACCCATTTGCGTGTATTAGAAGGTATTGGAATGACTAGCATTGAGCCTATTGAATACCAAGGCCAGAAAATTGTGCCTCTGGAATTTCTTAAGGCTGTACTGCCAAATCCTGGTTCGTTGGCTGAAGGTTATACTGGCAAAACCTGCATAGGTACTTACGTCACGGGTATTAAAGATGGTCAAGAAAAGACTATCTTTATCTACAACAACTGCGATCACGCTGCGTGTTATGAAGAAGTAGGTGCGCAAGCCGTTTCTTACACTACAGGTGTGCCCGCTATGATTGGCTCAGCGTTGATATTAAACGGTACTTGGAAAAAGCCAGGTGTGTGGAATATGGAGCAATTCGACCCGGATCCATTTATGGCAATGCTCAACGAGCACGGCCTGCCATGGCATGTGATCGAGTGTGACAGCCCATTTAAACGATAAGGTTAAAGCACCATGAATCTGGTTGACTGCAAAGACATACCATCACCTTGTTATGTGATGATCGAGGAGCGATTGGAGCAAAACCTCAAGCTTATGGCCCATGTGCAACAAGCTGCCGAGGTTAAGGTTATTCTTGCGCTCAAAGGCTTCTCAATGTGGTCAACCTTTGATTTAGTCAAACAATACTTGCACGGCGCTACTGCCAGTTCGGTGTGGGAAGCGCAACTGGCCCGTGGTGAAATGGGCGGTGAGGTACATGCTTATTCACCTGCATATAAAAGGGCTGATATAGACGCATTGAGTACCTTGGTCGATCACTTGTCTTTCAATAGTATCGCCCAGTGGCATCAGCACCGTGAAGTGCTCGTTAGCGCTGATGTTTCGCTCGGACTGCGGGTTAATCCAGAGAATCAAGAAGCTGAAACACCGTTATACGATCCGTGCGCACCAGGTTCTCGCTTGGGTATTCGTGCTGATGAATTGCGCCAAGTTGATTTAACCGGCATTGACGGATTCCATGTGCACAACTTATGTGAATGTGATTCTTTTGCGACTGAACGAACCCTAAACGCAATCGACGAAAAATTTGCCGCGTGGCTGCCACAATTAAAATGGTTAAACCTCGGTGGCGGTCATTTGATGACTCGTGAGGGTTATAACGTCGAACACTTAATCTCTGCGTTGCGCACTTTCAAAGCGAAGTACCCTAATCTCGAAATCATTATGGAACCAGGCTCTGCAGTGGCTTGGGATACAGGCCCACTGATTGCTGAGGTAGTCGATATTGTTGAGAATGAAGGAAAGATTGCAATACTGGATGTATCAGTCACTGCGCATATGCCTGATGTGCTCGAAATGCCATATCGCCCGCGTATTTTGGGTGCTGGTATGCCCGGTGATAAACCTTATGAGTATCGTATTGGCGGCAATTCCTGCTTGGCAGGCGATATTATTGATGTGTTTAGCTTCGAGCAGCCCTTGGAGGCTGGTGATCGTATTCAGTTTGAAGACATGATGCACTACACCATGGTCAAAACGACCTTCTTTAATGGCGTTGAGCATCCTGCCATCGCGATTAAACGTAAAGATGGTTCATTGGATATTGTGCGCCAGTTCGGCTACGAAGACTTCCGTAGCCGATTATCATGACGCTAGCGATTAAAACTGGTATTGAACGCCCATTTGAACCGAACGTGGGCGCCCCGGGAAGTATCGCGGCCCAGAGAATACCGTATAGTCTGCGCGCTCCGCATAGGCTCGATCCAACGCATTTAACACTTGTCCATTGAGTTGCCAATCATCATTTAGCTGCCAACGCATGCGCAAATCAACAATATTGTGACCATTGTACAAGCGCTCGTTTTCTGGCTCCAAGAAATACTCACTGGTATAACGCCAATCAATCTCTCCCGTTAGGCTATCAGTTGGCGTCCACTGCAATTGTGCAGTCGCCAAACGACGCGGGGCAGTATCCATATCCTTGCCAGCGAGCAACAAGTCACCTAAGTCATTGCGATACTGGTGACGACTATAGGTCATTGCAGTTGATAAACGCCACTGCTTATTAACTTGGTAGCCCAGCGTTAACTCAACGCCTTGATGACGCGTTTCGGCATCCGAGCGATTGAAGAAGTCCGAATCGCGGAATATCACGTTGTCTTTATCCATATGATACACCGCAACTTGTGCTTCCAGAGCCGCACTCACCCACTTATAACCTAACTCCAGATTCTGCGCTTTTACACTGTCGAGCTCGGCAACGGTTTGTGCGCGCTGCAAACGATAAAGTTCAGTAGCTTGTGGAGCCCGATAGCCTTGAGCAAGCACTACAAATAGCATTTGTTGTGGGTCGAGTTGATACGACATCGACACTTGCGGCGAAAATTCACTGAAGCTGTCAGTGCGATCGTCCGGGCGAGAATAGCGACAACCGCCAAAACCACAAGTATTGCCATCTTCGTCCACGCGACCACTGTTCATCAGATTATCGTAGTCGTATTCAATGCGTTCCACGCGGGCGCCTGCTGACAATTGCCATGCGTCGGTCAAATCCCAATTTAACTCACCGAAAGCAGCCAACATAGTTGCGTCCACCGCATAGTCGTATTGGCGACCAGCAGGGATCGTTGCTTGTAAAAAAGCCGAACCTTGAGTTGGGTTAGCCTGAATTTGCTGCAAGCTAGCATCGGTCATCTCGGCGTCGGCCCCTACCGTTAAACTCACGTCTGGCGCTAATTGCCACTGCGCACTAGAGAGCACACCAAAGCTGGTTTGGTCGTTGAGTTCATTCGGCTGCCCCGGCAAAAAGTGCATCAAGAAATCCATATCCTGATGACGCACATAAGGCGTGACTTGCCACTCATAACTGCCGTCCACAGATTGTTGTGCACCGGAAAAACGGATCCACAACCGGGCAGAATCAGCCTTGCGATATGCTTCAGGGTTAACGTTAGACTGGGCGATTTCAGCATCGCGGTAACTATCAAGTCCCGTAATAAATGTCGCCGTTTCCTGATCTAACGTACTTAAGCTCAATCCCGCACTAACATCGACATTATCAAGTCGGGTACGATAACGCACATGTACCTTTGCTTGTTCAAATCCTTCTTCATCGCGATAGCCAGTATCGTCGGTAATCGCTAGATTAATCCCTAGACCATGATCGTCGGCATTATTGCCTGCACTTGTCGTTAGTCGCTTGAACCCGTATGAACCCAACTCCAAGCCGATAAACGCCGGCGCATCAATAGGATTACGAGTAATAACATTAACCACACCATGCATAGCATTTGAGCCATAAATCACAGTGCCAGGACCTTTGAGTACTTCGATAGATTGTGCATATTCAGTGCCGGCTTCAAAGAGCTCATTGATATTACAAAAACCTGCGGCGCGCAGCGCAATACCATCTTCGGCTGTTAGCAGTTCAGCGCACGCGCCAGCACCGGTGAAGACCGGCGAACGGATCGCGGGAAGATATTCTTGACCATTGCCGCGCTGTAAGTTAACGCCAGCAATGCGATTGAGTACTTGTTGAATATGCTGCGGTTCGACGGTTGCTAAGGTTTCGGCAGAAACCCAATTGAGCGCACGCGGATAACTCAAAGCGACTGTTTCAAATCGTGAAGTCGTAGTGGTTATGCGCTCTATGTTGTCGAGTTCATTCGTTTGCGCCGCTGCCATTGGCTGCAATGCCAGCGCAACAGCACCGATAATTGTTTTGTTCAACACCAAGTACCTTTTATATCACTAAAGTAACAAAGCGGCAGAGTTTACCAGAACCCTAGCCGTGCTAAGCGGTTTTTACCGCGAAGCTACTCAAACTCACCGCTTTTGTTAGAAAACAACCTATACGCTAATTTAGCCTGTATGGGTTAGATGAATATTTCGCATCGCTAAACAAGCAATGGCGATGAATATCTATTATTGTGTAAAAAAAACCGAAGAATGCCGTTTTAGTAGTGCAGATGTTGTCAACCGCGAGTTTCAGCAGTTTCACACCTCAATCGTTAAGCCGACAAAGGAACAAAACTAGGGCGTGTTGATCTTTGCGGTACGAATTTTGTTCAACACGCCCTAGTCGTTGCTAACGAGTAGGTTGTACAAGCTATTTTTCTTCAGGCCATAATGCTGCGCCACAACCGCGGCGGCTTTTTTCGGCGGCAATAGTTCACCCAGTGATTGCAATAAGGCTAAAGCTTCAGGCGAAACGGTTTGTTTAGTGAGAGGTGCTGGCGCAACCATCAACACAAACTCACCTTTTAAGCGACGTTCATCTTCGGCAAACCACGCTAGTATGGTTTCAGCATCACCACTCACATAGGCTTCGAACGCTTTGGTTAGCTCTTTGGCCAAGACAATTTGTTGCCCTTGGGCGCAGTGTTCCGCTAAGGCTTTTAACGTCGCAGTTACACGGCGCGGTGACTCATAACACACCGAGGTCAAAGGTGCTGCGGCAATCGCTTTCACCGCTTCATTCAGCGCTTGCTGCTTTACCGGTAAGAAGCCAACAAATTGAAATTTATCGGTTGGCAATCCAGATGCACTTAGGGCTGTTATCGCGGCACAAGGCCCTGGCAACGCAGTCACAGGTATGCCCTGTTCGCGGCAGTGCTGCACTAATACATAGCCTGGGTCGCTGATCAGCGGCGTACCTGCATCACTAACCAAAGCTACACTTTGCCCATTGCGCAAGTGTTCACACAGCAGTTCACTGCGTTGCGACTCATTGTGTTGATGCAATGATAGACTGCGTACCCGCAACCCCAAATGATCAAACAAACGTTTACTATGACGCGTATCTTCGGCGGCCACCCAATCAACGCTGGCTAGCACATCAATCGACCGCTGACTCATATCGCCTAAGTTACCGATCGGCGTGGGTACAATATACAAAGTTCCACCCTCAACAGCTTGTGATCCAGAGGTTGCGGATTGTCGATGCATATCAGTCATGGTTGTTTAGCCTATGCGCCCAGTTAAGGAATTCGCGGCAAGTGTAACATGGAGTTGGCTTTGCTGATGCATTGGCTACAAGTGATTTTTACATCGCAGTATTTTTGGAGGATTTATTGACCCAGCTCTAGCCGAAATCTAATGTCACAAAAGACCCAAACCCAACTAACGATGATTTAAAAAATACACAAAACATACAATCATAAACTTTGCCGGATGCTCGGCCAGAGTTGCTTGATTCTGTGGAGAAAACACTTATGGTGGATGCTAACATGGATAACTAGAATTTCGGCAGACTTACCGTAAAGGTATAAATACAATGCGCAGGTACATCATATCGTTTTGCACTTTGCTTGTAGCACTTCTCATAGCATCACACTATAGAGCGTACGTTTACTCCGATGAAAAGCTATTAACATTGGCTGAGCAGCGTCTGTTTGAAGACTATTCTAGGTATACACTATGTGATGAACTAACATTCCTACAAACAAGCTATCTACCCAACCTACAAGAACGCTTTTCAGTTTCATGGATGTGTGTAAATCAAGATACGGAAAGCTACCTTATTGATGCCACTGTGGAGAGCGATGGGTTCGTCAGTGTAAAAAGGTTGGCGCTCACACTGGATGAAGCAATAAAAATAGTTGAACGGAACAGCACTGCGGACTAAACCGTCATGCGAAAATGCGAAACCGTGTTTCGCGTTGCTTCACATGAACCGAACCTGAACATTTGGCGGTTTTATCACTCAGAGGCTAGAGTATCGCTTCTGCCTAGTGTTAAACTGCACTTAACAAAATTTCATTGCTTGAGTTTGTAATTTTCATGGTTGGATTTGCGCACATTTCGTCGCCTCGACAGTTTTTGGCCGGTGGTATGCTATTCGGTACAGCGCTGTTATCAGGCTGTGGTTCGACACCGCAACCAGTGACGCAAACAAGTCCTACCGAGCGTGTGCAACCCGAACAGGTTGAACAAGCGGCTGCTGTAAAAACCGCAGAAGAGTGGCTGAGTGATGCGCAAAGTCTTGGGCCGAATGAACAAAACCTAGTGTTGCGTAATCGTTACCTATTAGAAGCTGCCAACGCCTACAGTCTCAACCAGCAGTGCTATCAAGCCTTAGTCGTGATCAACGCCGTTAAAGCGACCCTAGCGAATCGACAAAACCAACAACTGAACGACCTGTTACTGGCTGAATGTGCACCGGTTGAAGCCCTGCCTTATGAGCAGCGCATTGCTTTGCTTGAACAGCCATTTAGCGATGCAGATCTTGAACAGCGTCGCATCAACCTACAAACCCAATTATATGTAGATACGCGCCAGTGGCTGGATGCGGCAAAAACACTCACGCAATTGCCCACGCTAAATGACGAACAAGTTGCTAACATTTGGCAGTGGCTGAATCAGCTCGAACAGTCGGCGCTTCGGCAGTCGTTGCGCGCCAATTCTCAGTTGCGTCCGTGGGCGGCAGTTATCGCTATGCTCAATCAATACGGTGCAAATCCAACTCAGCTGCAACAGGCATACACTAATTTTGTTGCTCAGTATCCTGCCCATCCATTGGCACTGACACCACCGGCAGAATTAGTTGCGGGTCTTGAGGTCAGTGTTGAGCCGCCGCAAAAGGTTGCAGTACTGCTGCCATTAAGTGGCCGTTTGGCAGCGCAGGGCAATGCGATCAAGCAAGGAATTCTGACCGCGTATTTTAACCAATCTAACGATGTCACCGCTGGTCAGGATAGCAACCTATCACCGGCGGCAATCGAGCTTGATTTTTACGATACAGAAACGCTAACAGATGAGACTATTCAAACTGAGTTACAAGCGGTTGATTTAGTCGTTGGTCCGCTATTAAAAGAGAACATTGAGCGCGTTAGTACGCAGTTGAATCCACGTACGGTTATGCTGGCATTAAACCGGATTAATCAACTGCAAGCATCCACAATCGCGCGGGAGCCAATATTGGCTTCGCCGCTTGAAGCCACGCAAGCTGAAGCAATTGACAACAATGAATATGTCGCTACACAAGGCCCGCGCTTGTACTTTGCCTTGGCCCCCGAAGACGAAGCTAAACAACTGGCTAGACATATCTATAACTCAGGCTATCGCGCGCCCATTATGGTGCATGGCAACGATGCTATTAATCAACGTCTTGCCGCAGCATTTTTGGCTCAATGGCGAGATTTAAAGGGCCAAACTGATAACCAAGGCATTAGCGTAGTCAGCTTTGACAGCACTGACACTATGCGTGAGGGTATTGGCGCAGCACTAGATGTCGCGCAAAGCCGCGATCGCATTCGCCAGTTGGAGCGGATGCTTGTACCTAAGTTGTATAACGTGCCGCGCAGTCGCCGTGATATTGATGCAATTGTAGCCTTTGCGGGCCCTGAACAAACTGAGTTACTCAACCCAGTGATTGAAGCCAGTCTCAGTCCCTTTAACAATACCGATGTGCCGGTTTATGTAACATCGCGCAGTATTCGCTTTGATGCGAGTAAAAACCAATTGCGAGATTTGCAAAATGTACACTTTATCGATTTGCCGTGGATGATGCCACAACATCAGTGGCAGGGTCTCGCTGATGAGCTCAATGTGTTGTACCCCAATCAGCGCGATTCGTTATTGCGGTTGTTTGCTCTTGGCTTCGATGCCTATTCACAACTTGACCAATTACCTTATATGGCTGCAGTTCCACAACTTTCAGTATCGGCGATGAGCGGCCAGCTCAGTATCAATACCAACAATGAAGTTGAACGACAATTGCCGCTTGCTGTTATCGATGCCGAGCAGGTACGCGTGATTGTCCAGCCCTAAATCGACTTCTGGAGATATTGGTGCTGATGCAGAAACGCGCGCACAAGTTTTTTTAGAGCGACAAGGGCTGCAATTTATCACCCGCAATTACCGCTGCAAATGCGGTGAAATAGATATGATTTTTAAGCAACAAAACACCTGGATCTTTGTCGAAGTTAAATACAGGTCAAAGCAAGTGTTTGGAGATGCCATTGAACAACTGTCTTATCACAAACAACGCAAAGTCCTTAATGCGGTAAGAGTTTTTTTGTTAGATAATCATTTGAATGAATACCATACCTCGATTCGTATCGATTTTATTGCTTTAACCGATACGTCAATCGAGTGGATTAAAAATGTCACAGGATAATAAGAATGCTGGAAAAAATTAAAGCGAATTTCACCGAAAGTGTACAAACCAAACTATCGGCGATGGAAGTTTTGCCTGAAGCGATTGAAAAAGCAGCCATGATGATGACTGAGTGTCTAATCAACGGTAATAAAATCCTCAGCTGTGGCAATGGCGGCTCCGCCGGCGATGCTCAACATTTCTCTTCTGAGTTACTCAACCGTTATGAGCGTGACCGCCCAAGTCTTCCTGCCGTGGCATTGAGCACAGATAGCTCTACATTGACTTCAATTGCCAATGATTACAGCTACGACGAAGTGTTCGCCAAGCAAGTACGCGCATTAGGTCAACCTGGCGATATTTTACTCGCAATCTCAACCAGTGGTAACTCACGCAACGTTATCAATGCAATGCAAGCGGCACTCTCAAGAGATATGACTATCGTTGCACTGACCGGCAAAGACGGCGGCGAAATGGCTGGCTTCTTTGGTCCTAATGATGTTGAAATTCGCGTGCCATCATCACGCACAGCGCGAATTCAGGAAGTTCACCTGTTGGTCATTCACAATCTATGTGAATGTATTGATGACACCCTATTCCCGGTTAGCGAGGACAGCTAATGGCAACTCGTGTATGGCGTTGTGTAGGCTATGGTGTATTAGCCAGTGTAGTTTTAACTGTTCAAACAGGCTGTGTCGTACTAGCTGTTGGTGCCGCGGGCACTGTAGCCGCCGTTAGTGCGAATGATCGGCGCACACTTGGCACGCAGCTGGACGACACCACTACGGCAGGAAAAGTAGCTTATGAGCTTGGTCAAAGTAAGGCACTTAAAGAGCGTACCAATATTCAAGTGCACGTTTATAACTCCGTTGCTTTACTTACTGGTCAGGCGCCGAGTGAAGCCTTACGCAATGAAGCGCTGCAAGCAGCGCAACGGGTGGACAATATCGATAAAATCCACAATCAAATTCGTATTGGTGAACCGATTGGAGCAAGTACACAAGCCAATGATTTATGGTTGGCATCCAATATCCGCGCTCAGTTTGTCGCTGATGAAACGGTGCCCATGCTAAATGTCGAAGTTATTGTCGAAAACAGTGAAGTGTTTTTAATGGGTAGCCTAACCATGCAGGAAGCCAATGTAGCGGTAGATATCGCCCGCAATGTTAGCGGGGTCAAGCAAGTGACCCGCGCCTTTGACATTATCAAACTAACAACCACCAATTAACAATGAGCTATTAATCCTCTACCGTTTGCTCACTGAGCCAATCAGTGAGCATGGTCATATCTTTTTGAACCGCCATTTGTAGCTCTTCGACCCAATCGTGAACATTTTGCCACCAAGCCGGGTGGTCACCTTGTTGGATCTGATTGGCGATACGTTGCACACGAGCTAGACCAACAGAGCCGGCCGCGCCTTTGATTTTATGCGCTTGCGAGCATACTTCTGACTTCTCATCAGCGCTTAAGCTCAATTGCAAGATTTCCATGTATTCCGGCATTTTGTCTTGGAATACCTTTACGCTGGTACGCACCATGTCTTCACCTATGGTATCAACCAACATCTGTAACAGTTCAAGATCTAGCACGTTGCCAAGGTCTTTCGCTACCTTGATAGGCTGTTGTTGATCAATCATCACTGGCGCTGGCGATTCTGATTGTGCGAACAGCTCATTAAACACTTCAATCACGCGGCTTTTCTTGATTGGCTTGGCGATAATATCGTCCATACCGTTTTGCAAATACTCTTCGCGTTTTTTGATGACATTCGCCGTCAATGCAACGATAGGGGTTTGTATGACCAAGTCTTCCTCATGCAGTGTTTTTGCCACTTCAAACCCATTCATATCAGGCAACTGAATATCCAGTAAAATTAGATCGTAGGTATGGCCACGTACTTTATCGATCGCTTCCTGACCCGTCATTGCTACATCCACTCGTTGGCCAAGTTTTTCTAACAATGCTTTGGCCACCATTACATTCAGCTCAATGTCTTCAACTAACAAGATATCGAGGTTATCAACTTGCAGCGACTCGAGCTGCACAGGCTGGGTTGAAATTGCTACTGGCAATTGAATTTCAAAACGCGAACCTTGACCCACTTGACTTTCGACTGAAATTTGCCCCTTCATTAAATCAACCATTTGTTTACAGATTGCCAAACCAATACCCGTGCCAGTAGCCGTTTGATGATCGGGGTGATCGACTTGGTAATACATGGCAAATATTTTATTTAGATCTTCTTGCGGGATCCCTACCCCGGAATCTTCAACAACGAACTTCACCAGTGACACGCCGTTTTCCGGTTTGGTGGCCGACACCGCTAGACTCACCTGTCCGCGCGGAGTGAACTTCACAGCATTGAACAAAATATTCCACAATACTTGGCGCAATCGCGTACCATCAACCTCAACTAAGGTTGGTAAAGGCTCCTTAATAGTCCAAATGAAGTCCAAGCCTTTATCTGCAGCAAGTAAGCGAATAATACTCGCTAGTTCGTCGGTAAACTCGTTGAGTGAAACCGTCTTCAAAGACAGCTCAAGCTTGTCGCGATCAAGTCGGTCTAGGTCAATTATGTCGTTAAAAATATTACCTAGGGTGATTGCACTGGCATAAATCGTACTGACCCAGTTGAATTGTTCCTTTGTGAGTTCAGTGTCGCGTAACATCCGGCTCAAGCCAACGATACCGTTAAGTGGTGTACGTAATTCGTGACTAATGGTGGCAATAAAACGTGTCTTATCATTACTGGCTTTGGCAGCGGCACTTTCAGCTTGTTTGCGCTCGGTCATATCCCGGCCGAAAGCTAATAGTCCTAACCGGTCACCGTCGTTATCAAAAAATGGAACTTTGCGCATTTCGAAGTAACGGCGACGTCCATCCGCAAAGCGCAACCACAATTCCTCGGTAATACTGGCATTGCTCTCCAATACTTCGTGGTCACTGGCAACCACTTGCTTGGCGAGATCTTCTTCGTATACATCGTGAGGTGTTAGGCCAAGCAGTTCTTCTTGGGTTTTACCGGTCAGTTGTTCTGCAACACGGTTACAACCAGCAAAACGCCCCTCTTCATTGCGGTAGTAAATCAAGTCAGGTGACGCGTCGATGATCGAACGGAACAATGTAGATATGCGTCGTGCTTGGCTTTCTTGTTCAGACTTTTCTTTGATCTCTTTCTCAAGCTCTACAAATACCGATTCACGCTCTAATTGCGCCGCCTTACGTTGTTCAATTTCATGATTGAGCTGGCGAATGTTGTGCTGTAGTTCGCGATTCAGAAACACATCTTCCTCACGAAGCTTCTCCATTTGCTCGACTAGATCTTGTAAATCATTGCGTGAATGTTCCAGTTGTTTAACCAGCTCACTGAAGAAGTACAACACCCAAGGTGCGCTCAACATGGTAAGAATAATGGCACTGATGAAGTCGTCTGGCTCAATGCTACTGTCTAGGCTGGCCCGGATTATGTAAGAGCCGCCAATGGTAAAAACTAGACTGACAAAAACGAATAAAAAGCTGAGTTTAATGGTGCCAAAACGTTCTACGAACTGAGCAAAACGTATCGCCCATGAGTCTTTCGGTTGTTTTTCGTACATGAATTAAGAGTAATGCTGATAACACTATGACTGCATGTTACCAGCATTCTTTATTGGCGCGAGTGGTAATTTCATCTGATGATAGATTACACAATATACATGCAGGCTTATAGCCGCTGATGTCATGAGCGAGGCTAGACTCGAAGCGAATTTCCAATTAGATTCGTCTGAATACGCATGCAGAAAAAGTCGATTTTATTGAATGAATATTCAATCTAGGACTTTTCTAAATGAGAGTTATTTCAATTTGTAAACACAGTGTTAATTGTTGCTTTTTTACTCACTTCCACCGGCTTTTGGTACCATATTAGTTGCAATTGCAACTGTTTAATTATAATCGTAAACCATTGTTTTTATTAAATTTAAACTCATTTATAACGAATCATTTTGCAAGAACAGCATTATCCAATTGATTTTGGCTGCGAACACCGGTATTTTGAGCAATTCGCCGCATATAAAAATGAATAAAAATGCGGTAAACAGGGCCTAGTATCCTCGCAAAGCACAACGACATAACAAAATAAAACACACAACAGATTACAGGAACGTTTCGAAACACGCCTATCAGTGCGCGTGAGAGGTTAGACGCGGCAATTGCCACACGGCGAATGCTCCGCGAACAATAAATTGCTGTTGTTGTATACAAAGTGTCTGCTGATTCTGCCCTGCTTTGGTGTTGACCATGTCACTGAAGCATATGCAATAGGAGTTTTTGGAATGAGTTTATATAATCCTGCTGAGTCACGGGACAACTGTGGGTTCGGGTTAATCGCCCATATCGAAGGCGAGCCTAGCCATCGATTAGTTGCAACAGCGATTGAAGGTCTCGACCGCATGCAACACCGTGGTGGCATCGCTGCTGACGGTAAAACCGGTGATGGCTGTGGTCTGCTTATGCAAAAACCTGATGGTTTCTTTCGAGCGATTGCAGAAGATAACGGTTGGAAGCTCAGCAAGAAGTATGGTGTTGGTACCGTATTTTTCAGCCAAGATGAAGCGCTTCGAGAACAAGCGCGCGCTGTTATCAATGAAGAACTAGTTAAAGAGACGCTCGGTGTTGTTGGTTGGCGTGAAGTACCTGTTGATACCAGTGTCTTGGGTGATCTGGCAAAAACTGGCGTTCCTGTTATCGAGCAAGTATTCGTAAATGCTCCGCCGGGATGGCGTAAACGCGATTTAGAGCGTCGCCTGTTTATGATTCGTCGTCGCACTGAAAAACGTCTAGCTGCCGACCCTGACTTTTACATTGCATGTCTTTCTGCCTTGGTGACTATATACAAAGGTTTGGTGATGCCACGCGATTTGCCTAAGTTCTATTTGGATTTGGCCGATAAGCGTATGGAAAGTGCCATTTGTGTATTCCACCAGCGATTCTCGACTAACACCTTGCCCAAGTGGCCTCTTGCACAGCCGTTCCGCTTTTTAGCGCACAACGGTGAAATCAATACGATCAAAGGTAACCGCGATTGGGCAATGGCGCGTACTGCAAAATTTGCGACACCGCTTATCCCGGATTTAAAAGATGCAGCGCCGTTTGTTAATACCGAAGGATCAGACTCAAGTTCACTCGATAACATGCTCGAGTTGTTCCTTGCTGGTGGGATGGATTTGTTCCGAGCGATGCGCCTATTGGTGCCGCCCGCGTATCAAAATAACAAAACCATGGACCCTGAATTGCGTGCTTTCTATGAGTTCAACTCTATGCATATGGAACCTTGGGATGGTCCCGCTGGAATCGTATTGACCAATGGCCGCCATGTTGCTTGTAATCTCGACCGCAACGGTCTACGTCCGGCTCGTTACGTACTGACTGACGATGGCTTCATTACACTTGCTTCTGAAGTGGGCATTTGGGATTACAACCAGGCCTCTGTAGTTGAAAAAGGCCGCGTAGGCCCGGGTGAAATGCTCGCGGTTGATACGTACACCGGCACGATTATGCGGTCAGATGAGATCGATGAGGACCTCAAAGATCGCCATCCGTACCAAGAGTGGTTAGAAAAGCATATCCGTCGCTTAACCCCCATCGAACAACTCGACGCCAGTCTAATTGGTAAACGAGTCTTTGATGACGACGCATTAGCCACCTATCACAAGCTGTTTAACTACAGCTATGAAGAGATTCAACAGGTAATTAAAGTCTTAGCCAAAGATGGTCAAGAAGCGGTTGGATCTATGGGTGACGATACGCCAATGGCAGTTATGTCATCCAAGCAGCGCACCTTGTACGATTACTTCCGCCAACAATTTGCGCAGGTGACCAACCCACCAATCGATTCATTGCGTGAAAATCACGTGATGTCATTGGCAACCTGTATCGGTCGCGAACAGAACGTTTTTAGTGAGACTAGCGGCTATGCTGACCGCGTGTTGTTTGATTCTCCAGTACTGATGTACACAGATTTAAAACAGCTACGCGAATTTAATCCGCAAAACTACTACTCGGAAGTGGTTGATCTCAACTACTCGCCAGAAGAAGGCCTAAAACAAGCGATTGAGCGTGTGTGTGGTGAAGTTGAGTATTTGGTTAAGCAAAAACATGCGGCGTTTGTGATTTTATCCGACCGTAAGGTCAAGCCAAACCGCCTGCCAATTCCAGCAGCAATGGCTGTAGGTGCGGTGCATCAGCGTCTGGTTGCCAAGCAGCTGCGCTGCGATGCCAATATTGTTGTAGAAACGGCCAGTGTGCGTGACCCGCATCACTTTGCAGTGCTAATTGGCTTAGGTGCAACTGCAATTTATCCTTTCCTTGCCTATGAAACGATTGAACAAATGGCCGAGCGAGGCGAGTTCGATATTCCAGTACTCGATGCTGTGTTGAATTACCGTAAAGGGATCAACAAAGGTCTGTTCAAGATCATGTCAAAAATGGGCATTAGTACTGTGGCTAGTTACCGCAGCTCGAAACTGTTTGAAGCGGTTGGCCTTAACGACAGTGTGATGAATCTGTGTTTCAAAGGTGTTCACAGTCGTATTCAAGGTGCGAGTTTTGACGATTTTGAACAAGATACGATTAATCTCAATCGCATTGCTTGGTTGAAGCGCAAGAAGCTTTCCCATGGCGGCTTACTTAAGTACGTACATGATGGCGAATATCACGCCTATAACCCTGATGTTGTACAAACACTGCAAGTTGCGGTTAAAAGCGGTGATTATGAGCACTACAAAGCCTTTAGCCGCCGAGTTAACGACCGTCATCCATCACATTTACGCGACCTCTTAGCTCTTACCAGTGAACATGAGCCCATTGATATCAGTGAAGTAGAGCCGGCAGAAAATCTCTACCCGCGTTTTGATACCGCAGCCATGTCAATCGGGGCTTTGAGCCCCGAAGCGCACGAAGCACTGGCGATTGCGATGAACCGTTTAGGCGGTAACTCGAACTCCGGCGAAGGTGGTGAAGATCCGAAGCGTTTTAATACCGAGCGCAACTCAAATATCAAGCAGGTTGCATCTGGCCGCTTTGGTGTAACGCCGCACTACCTAACTAACGCTAACATCATTCAGATCAAGGTAGCGCAAGGCGCGAAACCGGGTGAAGGCGGTCAGTTACCGGGCGATAAAGTCAACAAGTACATCGCGCAACTGCGTTTTTCTGTGCCCGGTGTAACCTTGATTTCACCACCGCCACACCATGATATTTATTCGATTGAAGATTTAGCGCAGCTGATTTTTGACTTGAAACAGGTCAATCCAAAGGCGCTTATCTCAGTTAAGTTAGTGTCAGAACCTGGCGTTGGCACCATTGCAACAGGTGTGGCGAAAGCCTACGCCGATCTTATTACTATTTCAGGCTATGACGGTGGTACAGGTGCAAGCCCGCTAACATCAGTTAAGTACGCCGGTAGCCCGTTCGAGCTTGGCCTGTCAGAAACACAACAAGCACTGGTCGCTAATGGCTTGCGTCACAAAGTACGTGTGCAAACTGATGGCGGTTTGAAAACCGGCTTAGACGTAGTTAAAGGTGCAATATTGGGTGCTGAAAGTTTCGGTTTTGGCACCGGCCCAATGGTTGCGCTAGGTTGTAAGTACTTAAGAATTTGTCACCTAAACAATTGTGCGACAGGTGTAGCAACTCAAGATGAGAAGTTGCGCGACAACTACTTTATTGGTTTGCCCGAAATGGTGATGAATTACTTCAAGTTTGTCGCTCAAGAAGTACGTGAGATCCTCGCGAGTCTTGGCGTAACCAAGCTGGACAATATTATTGGTCGAACTGAATACCTTGAAGTACTCGACGGCATTACAGCACGACAAAATCGCTTAGATCTACAACCCTTGTTGGCCAAGTCGTCAGCGATGGATCACACGCGTTTGTTCTGCTCAGAGACAACCAATGCGCCACTCGATAAAGGTGATTTGAACCTTCAGATCGTTGCCGATTGCCTCACCGCTGTAGAGCAACGTCAGTCATTGTCGGTGAGTTACGACATCCGTAATACGGACCGCAGTGTCGGCGCTACCTTATCCGGTGAAATTGCCAAACGTTACGGCAACGAAGGTGTAGAAGACTCGCCAATCAATATCACGCTGACTGGCACATGCGGCCAAAGCTTTGGCGTTTGGAACGCTGGCGGCGTTAATATGCACCTAATCGGTGACGCCAACGACTATGTGGGCAAAGGTATGGCTGGCGGTAAGCTAGTCATTAATCCACCGCGCAATATTAAGTTTGATCCTCACGCCAGTGCCATAATGGGCAACACCTGTTTATACGGTGCTACCGGCGGCAAACTGTTTGCAGCAGGCCGTGGCGGTGAGCGATTTGCGGTACGTAACTCTGGTGCAATAGCAGTGGTTGAAGGTATTGGTGACAATGGTTGCGAATACATGACGGGTGGTATCGTAGCCGTGCTTGGCTCCTGTGGCGTTAACTTTGGCGCAGGTATGACTGGTGGTTTTGCCTATCTTTATGATGAAAACGGTGATCTCAATGCACGTGTTAATCCAGAATTAGTTGAGATTCTGCCGATTGAGCAAAAAGGCATTTTAACTGAGCACCTGCGCGGTTTAATCAATCAACATTATGAAGAAACCGGCAGCGAGCATTCGTTGCAGTTATTGACAAACTTTGCCGAAGCTTTGAGCAAGTTCCGATTGGTGAAGCCAAAAACGAGTGACGTGAAGAATCTGCTTGGGCACATCAGCCGCTCAACGTCAGAACTTCAGTTACAAGCGCAGTAGTGGAAGGATTGTAAAACATGGCAAAGAACGTATATCAATTTGTAGATGTTGAAAGAATTGATCCGCCTAAGAAACCAATTATTGTGCGTAAGGAAGAGTTCGGTGAAATCTATCAGCCACTCACTCAGTCACAAACCGAAGGTCAAGCTGATCGTTGCTTAGATTGCGGTAACCCGTATTGCGAATGGAAGTGTCCAGTACACAATTACATTCCGCAGTGGTTAGCTTTGGCTAATGAAGGCCGCATTATCGAGGCCGCTGAGCTATCTCACAAAACCAATAGTCTCCCTGAAGTCTGTGGTCGCGTATGCCCACAAGATCGCCTCTGTGAAGGCGCCTGTACACTAAATGACGACTTCGGTGCGGTAACTATTGGTAGTATCGAGAAGTACATCACCGATACGGCGTTCTCAATGGGCTGGCGTCCAGATATGTCAGGGGTTAAATGGACTGATAAGAAGGTTGCAGTGGTAGGGGCTGGTCCTGCAGGGCTGGCTTGTGCGGATATCTTAGTTCGCAACGGCGTTAAGCCGGTAGTGTATGACCGTTACGAAGAAATTGGTGGCTTGCTAACCTTTGGTATTCCATCGTTTAAGCTAGAGAAAGATGTAGTAAAACTGCGTCGTGAGATCTTCACAGACATGGGCATTGAGTTTGTTCTCAACACTGAAATTGGCAAAGACATCCCTTTCCAGCAGTTGCTCGATGATTATGATGCCGTATTCCTCGGCATGGGTACTTACAAAGCCATGCAAGGTGGCTTTGATAACGAAAAAGCACAGGGTGTGCATGAAGCATTGCCGTTTCTGATTGCGAACGTCAATCGTTTGATGGGCTTTGAGAAAGACCCAAGTGAGTTTATCGATATGCGCGGCAAACGCGTCGTCGTACTCGGCGGTGGCGATACCACAATGGACTGCGTCCGCACGTCTATCCGCCAAGGCGCGAAAAGTGTTACTTGCGCTTATCGTCGCGACGAAGAGAGCATGCCTGGTTCACGCCGTGAGGTAGTGAATGCACGTGAAGAAGGTGTCGAGTTCCAGTTTAACCTGCAACCTAAAGATGTCGCGGTTGACGATCACGGCAATGCTGTAGGTGTGCGTTTAGTTAAGACTGAAATGGGTCCACCCGATGAGCAAGGCCGTCGCCGTCCAGTGGAAGTTGAAGGCTCTGAGCACGTATTAGAAGCCGACGCGGTCATTATCGCGTTTGGTTTCCAACCAAGCCCAGCGAACTGGTTTGCAGATTTCGGCATTATCCTTGACGAAAAAGGTCGTGTGCGAGCGCCAGCGAATGGGCCCTATGCGTTCCAAACATCTAACCCTCAGGTATTTTCTGGTGGTGATATGGTGCGCGGAAGTGATCTAGTTGTTACGGCTATCGACGAAGGCCGCAAAGCCGCCGAAGGTATCCTCGACTACCTCAACGTCTAAACGATTTAGTATGCGTCGGCTAGCCCCTGTGTTAGCCGCACTGCTGTAACTTGTTGAGCTGTTTAATCACGCGAAAGGTAAGTATTTTCGGTTGAAATGGTTTGTCAACGTAGTGATTTTCTCCGGCTTTAACGCAGGCATTACCGTTTTCTTTTTCCACTGCCGCAGTGAGCATGATCAGTGGAACTTTGGCGAGGCTGTCAGAAAAACGAATACGTTTAAGTAACTTTTCCACTTCACATTCCCATTCTTGCTAAGAACGTATCATTCTGACTCGTCAAATTTACCATCAATCAGGCTTTTAATGGCCTCAAAGGCTTGCTCAGCATCATCTCCCTCACAAACCACCTGCACGCTTTCGCCCTGATGACTCTCAAGCATCATAAGCCCCAATACGCTGCTTGCATCTGCAGACTTATCATCTTTTATAATAGTAATAGTCGCTTCAAACTGATTCGCTAGGGTAACCAGTTTTGTCGCAGCTCGAGCGTGTAAGCCCAGTTTGTTAACAATAGTCAGTTGTTTTTCAACACGCATAAAAACTCAATTACCGATTAAGTTCACGATGTCGAATTTGGACATCTGGGTGAATTTCGCCAAAAGTCTTGGCCAAACTTTCTGAGACATACACCGACCGATGCTGGCCACCAGTACAACCGATAGCAATGGTCACATAACTGCGATTGTTGCGTTCTAAGTGCGGTAGCCAAGTCGATATCAAATTTTGAATCTGCCATACAAACTTGGTCACGATTGGCTGCGATGATAAGAATACTTCTACTGGCGTATCGAGCCCCGTCAAATGCTTTAAATCAGGCTCCCAGTGCGGATTTGGCAAAAAGCGTGCGTCAAACACATAATCGGCGTCTTTTGGAATGCCATACTTAAAACCAAAACTTTCAAACACTAGCACCAAACGCGAGCTTTTCTTACCCAACACGCGTTCGCGGATCAACTCCGCCAACTGATGGACAGACAATTTGTCGGTGTCTAAGTATAAGTCGGCGCGCTCAGCAATTGGTGCCAAGAACAAGCGCTCGGCGATAATAGCATCGGCAAGTGATTTATTTTCTTTTGACAGTGGGTGTAAACGGCGAGTCTCGCTGAAGCGTTTTACTAATACGTCATCACTGGCGTCTAAGTAGACTATGTTCATGTCCCAGGCATCAGGCAAATAGTCGAGTATTTCAACTAGCTCCATGGGATCTTTGGGCAAATTACGCACGTCAATACTGACCGCAACAAGGTCGTAATCGTCGATAACAGCGTGCGTCAAGGTTGGCAATAAATTTACAGGAATGTTATCGACACAATAATAGCCAAGGTCTTCTAAGGATCGCAGTGCGATGGATTTACCGGAACCACTGCGACCACTAACAATAATAAGTTTCATTCTATCGGTGTTTCCTTAGCAAAAATGTTGTGCGTGATGATCACGCTAGCGCTTGCATAATATCGTCGCTAGATTGTGCTTTGCGGATTAATTTGATTCGCTCTTTGTCGGCTAGCTTGCCAGCCACACCAGCTAATACTTGCAGGTGTCCCTCAGATTGGTCTTCTGGAACGAGTAACGCGAAAAAGATATCTACCGGCTTATCGTCGATTGCATCAAAATCAATCGCAGGCTCACTTGTAACTACAATAGCCATAACATGATCCAAATTAGCCAATCGGCCATGGGGTATGGCAATACCATTACCTATACCAGTGCTTCCCATACGCTCACGATGCATCAAAGCGGCTAACACCGTCTCAGGCTCAATGTCGCGATTATTCTCAACAGCCAGTTGGCTGATGATTTCAAGAATTCGTTTTTTACTGTTGCACTGAACCGCACATTGCGTGCGGCTCGCGCTTAAAATGGCTTGTAAGTTCATACGTCTAAAAAAATTACTGCGAAAAAGGCAGCGTTAAAAACGCCCTAATGTCGTTTGAGTTTTTCCTTGTGCTTTATCACTTGCCGATCGAGTTTGTCGATCATGCTGTCGATAGCGGCATACATATCGGAGTCTTCTGAAGAAGCAAATACTTCAGCACCGCTCAAGTGCATCGTCGCCTCTGCTTTCTGATTGAGTTTTTCAACATTCAGTATGACGTGGACATTGGAAATATGGTCAAAATGTCGCTCTAACTTTGAAAACTTGGTATCCACATAATTGCGTAAAGAATCTGTAATATCTACATGATGACCAGTTAAGTTAATTTGCATATATCGTCTTCCTTCTTGTTCGAGCACTTAGAGTAAACTCTTACGTTGATTGGACGGAGGAATCGCAAGCGATTCACGGTATTTTGCTATTGTCCGCCGTGCGACTTGAATGCCTTGGTCGGCCAACAATTGAGCAATCTTACTATCACTTAATGGCTTACTCGGTTTTTCAGCGGCCACTAATTTTTTGATCAATGCACGAATTGCGGTGGATGAACACTCGCCGCCACTATCTGTAGCAACATGACTTGAGAAAAAATACTTCAATTCATAAATACCACGAGGCGTGTGCATGTATTTCTGGGTTGTAACCCGTGAAATGGTCGATTCGTGCATATCAACCATTTCTGCCACATCATTTAACACCATGGGTCTCATCATTTCTGGCCCGTGTTCGAAAAAGCCAATTTGTTGTTGCACGATACAATTGGCCACTTTCATCAGTGTTTCGTTGCGGCTTTCTAAACTCTTAATAAACCACTTTGCTTCTTGCATGTGCGAGCGGATAAATTGTGAGTCACTGCTATTTCGTGCATTGCGACTCATGGCTGCATATTGCTGGTTTATACTTAACTTAGGCAAGCTATCTGGATTTAGTTCCACGTGCCAACGACCATTTTTTTTCGCAACCGATACATCGGGGATGACATATTCAGGCTCTTTGGTCACTAAAGCGCTACCAGGACGTGGGTTTAGGGTTTGTAGTAAACGCAGTGCTTCACGCAGTTCATCTTCTTTTAAGCGGCTTTTACGCATTAACGTGCGATAGTCTTTGCTACTTAATAAATCGGAATATTCAATGAGTAATTGCTTAGCCTCTTCAACCCAAGGTGTGTCCGGTGAGAATTGATTGAGTTGCACTAACAAACACTCTTGCGGCGTGCGAGAACCAGAACCAATAGGATCGAACATTTGGATCCGCTTCAGGACACACATGACCTCATCTTCTTCAATCGGTTCTTCAGATACATCATCGTCGTTTACACTGGCGAGAATGTCCTCAATTTCACAGGTTAAGTAACCTGATTCATCGATTGAATCGATAATTGCAATGGCAATTGCACGATCAACTTCACTAAATGGCGTTAGACCCATCTGCCACATCAAATGGTCTTGAATATCGTCGGTGGTTTCACCTTGAAACACTTGTTCATCGTCATTGGTTGACGACATCGGCGCTGGCGCAGAAGACGCACTGTAATACTCGTCCCACGTACTATCGATGGGTAATTCATCCGGAAGATCATTCTTTTCTAGCGCATCGCCTGTCTCAATGGAATCGTGATTCGCTTCTGCGACTGGCTCATCGCGCTCTTTCGCATTGGTTTGCAGTTCAGTATTGCTGTCTGGCTCATGCCCTTCTTCCATTTCCAACAGAGGATTGGAATCTAATGCTTCTTGGATTTCAGTTTGTAAGTCCAACGTCGATAACTGCAACAACTTTATCGCTTGTTGCAATTGCGGTGTCATCGTTAGTTGTTGACTGAATTTCAGCTGTAACGAGGGCTTCATTTATTGCTCTTAATTTCCCACAACATCGTTGGTTAAATAACCTTTTGAAGTATCGAATTCCTATAGCTTAACTATAGCCTGAATTGCTCACCTAGGTATACATCTCTTACCTTTTGATTTGCTAAAACTTCTTCAGCAGAACCTGAGGCAATGAGTTCACCATGGCTAACAATGTACGCTTTCTCACACACATCAAGTGTTTCGCGCACGTTGTGGTCAGTAATCAAGACCCCAATACCGCGCTCACACAATTGCTGAATAATTTTTTTAATGTCGTTGACCGAGATGGGATCGACACCAGCGAAGGGTTCATCCAGAAGAATAAATTGCGGATTGGCAGCAAGCGCACGAGCAATTTCAACCCGACGCCTTTCACCACCAGACAAGCTCATACCCAAACTGTTGCGAATATGGTTGATATTAAACTCATCTAACAGCGCATCGGCTTCTTGTTCGCGTTGAGTGTTTGATAACTCCTTGCGCGTTTGCAATATAGCCATGATGTTTTCAATCACAGTTAACTTGCGAAAGATTGAGGCTTCTTGAGGCAAGTAGCCAATCCCTTGGCGTGCGCGTTCATGCATGGGTAGTAGCGTTAGCTCTGATTGGTCGATAGAGATCTTACCGGCATCCAGTGGTACTAACCCAACAATCATGTAAAAGGTGGTGGTTTTACCGGCCCCGTTTGGGCCGAGTAAACCGACGATTTGGCCAGTGTCTACACTGACGCTTACGTCGCGAACGACTTGTCTTGATTTATACGATTTAGCGAGATTTGTCGCCGTTAAGGTTGCCATTAACGCGGTTCGTCCTGTTGCTCAGATTGCAGTTCATCCTGCTCATCACGATCTTGCAGATCGCGGAAAGTTTCCGGTCGAAAGATAGTTGTTACGCCCGTTTCACCATCTTCACTGCTCTGTGCAAGTAATTGCTCGTTTTGCATGTCAAATTGAATGAGGTCGCCTTGCACTAAACTAGTATCACGGAGCAACTGGGCATTGCCGTCTAACCTAATCGCGCGAGAGCTAACCTCATAAGTGATCACATTCGCTTGCGCCGATACTCGCGTACCATCATCCATATCCTGAGCATAAATCGCTGGATTACCACGGGCAATAAACACTTCTCGTCCTTCGCCATCTGTTGCAATTACTTCGACTTCATCAGCTTTGATTTCCATCGACCCTTGAGTGATGTGTACGGCATCTTTAAAAATGGAGGTTTTGTTTTTACCATCGACAAATTGTGATTTTGCATCAACAGTGATGGGTTGTGAGAAGTCATTTTGGTCCGCATGGGTTTGATTCAACCCAGCAATCAAACACAAGGCCAATGCCCCGCCTGTTAATTGCTTGCTTACCGCCGGAATCGCTGTGTGCAGCGCTTGAGTTATTGTTTTCATATTACGAAGATTTTTCCGTCGGTGAATATACTGTTTGTACATGTTGCTTAAGTTCATAGCGCTTGGTTTCTAAATTGGCGTCCAAGCCTTTGCTCTCAATTAAATAATCTTGCCCTTCGATTACAACCGCCTGATCGGAAGTCATCACTTTCGAATCAAGGTTCATTTGCAAGAATTCGGTACTGATGGATTTTACAAACTCATCATCACTGAGACTAGTAATTACAACGTTTCGTTCCAATTGAATGCGATTGTCGTCGTACAAGGTCCCCTCATCCGCAGTAACTTGCCATGGCGTTTGATTACCGTCTAAGTAAATAGTGTATTGCGGTTGCTTGAAGTACACAAAACCTAATTGCTCAAAATGTTCCATTTCACTGGCAAAGATACGATGGCTTAATTTGCCGTTTTCATCGTAAAGTGCACTGCGCAAATTTTTCGCCTGATAAGTAGGACGAAGGACATCATCTTCATTACTGAGTTGGGGCGTTTCTTCTTCTTTCAACCAGGTTGGCATGTAAGTGGCCAATGCCAGCAGGAATAAGGCTGAAATACTGTAAGTTAGGCGGTTCATGTACTGGAGCCAGAGTAATCGTCAAGGCGGTTGTTTGCTTGGAGTAGCATATCACAGACTTCGCGCACAGCGCCAAACCCACCGCGCATACTCGTTGTCCAATCGGCATGTTGCACCACTAAGGGATGAGCATCGGCGACAGCCACTTTCAAACCGGCTAATGCAAACATGCCTAAGTCGGGCACATCGTCTCCTACTGCAAGCACTTCTTCGGGCTCAATTTGATGTTCGACCAACAAGCTCTGCAACGCCGTTTTTTTATCTTCCCTGCCTTGAACGATAAAGTCCGTTTGTAATGACGCCATGCGCTTGGTCACTATCGCTGATTGGCGACCTGTGATCACAGCGGTTTTAACGCCAACTTTCTTTACCGCCTTAAAACCAAATCCATCTCTTGTGTGAAATGCTTTTAGCTCCTCGCCATCATTACCAAGGTAAATTCGACCATCTGAAAACACACCATCTATGTCACACACCAACAGTTTAATCGGTTGTAATCGGGTAAAAACACCTTCATCGAAGTCGCCGTAAATAGTTGCTATGCTCGCCATTAAATCACTCCTGCCATCAATAACATGTGCATATTAAACGCGCCCACTGGTCGGTTACTTTCATCAATTACAAACATCGCATTGATCTTGTGTTGTTCCATTAAGTTCAACGCGTTAACCGCTAAGGTATGTGTTTGCACTGTAATACTGTCTTTGGTCATCACCTCACCAACATTGCTTGTGTGAATGTCAATCCGCGCATCCAACAAACGACGTAAATCGCCATCGGTAAAGATCCCGACTAATTTGCCATTCTCATCGCACACGCCAGTCATTCCCAACCCTTTGCGAGAAATCTCTAGTAATGCCTCTGAAATAGACTGCTGCAGTGTTACTAAAGGTAATTTGTCGCCTGTTAACATCACGTCATCAACATTGAGCAGTAACTGTCGTCCTAAGCTGCCGCCCGGATGTGATAAAGCGAAATCGTCGGACGTAAACCCCTTAGCATCAAGCAATGCGACTGCCAGTGCGTCGCCCATTACCAAGGTAACTGTAGTACTCGTAGTGGGCGCTAATCCCAACGAACAAGCCTCTTCTTTGACGCTAATATCCAACACCACGTCGGCACTCTTGGCCAATGAACTTTGCGCATTGTTGGTCATCGCGATGATTGGAATTTTAAGTCGCTTAATAACCGGCAGAATGCTCAATAGCTCCCCCGACTCCCCAGAGTTAGATATAGCCAGTAGCACGTCACCCGCGCCAAGCATGCCCAAGTCACCGTGATTCGCTTCACCAGGATGCATAAAGAACGCTGGTGTTCCGGTACTTGCTAGTGTGGCCGCTATTTTATGGCCGATATGACCTGACTTGCCCATTCCACTGACAACAACTTTTCCGGTGCACGCCATACACAATTCGCAAGCCTGAACGAACGCCGCGTTGATACGGTCAGAAAGTGCTGTCAGCTCGCGTTTTTCAATGGCAACAACCCGTTTGCCGGATTCAATAAAATCAGTCATTCACTATCCAAATAAGAACCATTGATAAACGCCAAAGGCGATTAACAAACTAAAGGCCTCTAAACGATTAATCCGCCGCCGGCCCAAGACATCAAAACTATATACTAACAGTAAAATGGTAAAACCAAGCATAACGTAAATGTCGCGTGATGCGGCTTCTTCGTCAATTAGTCCCGGAGCGATTAATCCGGGCATTGCCAATACTGCAAGTAAATTAAAGATATTAGAGCCGACAATGTTACCCATTGCCAAATCGTGTTCACCTTTGAGGACTCCGGCGACGCTAGCAGCCAGCTCTGGCAGACTGGTACCAAGCGCAATAACCGTTAAGCCTATAACCAATTGGCTTACCCCTAAGTAAGTTGCTATATACTTCGCTGAGTCAATAATAAAATGGGCACTGGCAGGCAGTAAAATAAGACCCGTTACGATCCACAACCAAGCACTTAAATCGGAGACGTCGTTGGGGATTTCGTCTTCGGTGTTTTGATGAATAGGGTCATCCTTACGCGTGGTTAAGGCTAAATAGCCCATACCAAACAACATAATGCCAAGGCCGATGATCAGCAAAAGCCCTTCCGTAAAACTGATAACTTGGTCAGATATAAACCATGCGGCTAATAAACAAATTAACAGTAAGATTGGCATCTCGCGTTTGACGGTAAGCGACCGCACTATCACCGGCCGTATCAGCGCAGTGATACCCAGTACTAATCCAATATTGGTGATATTTGAACCTAAGGCATTGCCCACAGCGGTATCCGGGTTATCTGCAAATGAAGCAAATGCAGAGACTACAATTTCAGGGGCAGACGATCCCATAGCAACTATAGTCAAGCCAATCATCATTGGCGATACGCCGCTGTTTTTAGCGATAGCTGAAGCACCGTACACAAAGCGGTCAGCTGACCAACTCAGTACAATTACGCCCAACACAAATACCGCAACGTGTATAAACATATAATTAGGCAATTAAAATTTGCGAATTCTATCGTTAATGATCGCAGAAAATTGCGGGAGTGCAAAGCGAAGAATCGCCCTAGCATCTGTATTATGAAAGTTTTTTAATGAAATTTTTTGCACAGTTTTGTGGTCTGTTACGTTTAGATATTTAGAAATAGCAAACCAAACCAGTGCTTTTCGTGGGATAAATATCAACCATCGTTTTTTTCGGATATAAGTTGTTACTTTTTATCTTTGATGATGAGGCTTGAAAACCGGTAAAATGTCTCAACATACCCAAACTGGCGTCAGCTTTGACCCAAACAGCAGATTAGGACAGCTAGCAATAAGGCACCCATGGACAATCTTGTAACCATAAAAAACATGACATTTAAGCGTGGCAATCGCACGATTTATGACGATATTTCGTTGAACGTACCGCGTGGCAAAATCACGGCCGTTATGGGACCAAGTGGTATAGGCAAAACGACACTACTGAGACTGATCGGCGGTCAGCTTGCGCCAGGATCTGGAACGGTAGAGTTTAATGGTAAAAACGTGCACGCCATCTCGCGCAATCAGTTATTCGAACTGCGCCGCGATATGAGTATGCTTTTCCAGAGCGGCGCTTTATTTACCGACATTTCAGTTTTCGACAACGTCGCTTTCCCGTTGCGTGAACACACGCACTTATCGGAGTCGGTAATTGAAAGCTTAGTCGCACTCAAATTACAAGCTGTCGGCTTGCGCGGTGCAGCGGATTTAATGCCTAGTGAGTTATCAGGTGGGATGGCAAGACGAGCAGCATTAGCAAGAGCCATTGCGCTTGATCCAAAACTCATTATGTTTGATGAGCCCTTTGCCGGACAGGATCCAATTTCAATGGGCGTTTTGGTCAAGCTCATTCGCGCGTTAAACGATTCGCTTGGGGTTACAAGTATTGTAGTAACCCACGATGTAACTGAAGTGCTTACCATTGCCGATTATGTTTATATCCTCGCGGAGCAACAAATAATCGGTGAAGGAACGCCTGCTGAAATCCAACAAAGTGAGTCGGATCTGGTACAACAGTTTTTACAAGGTAAGGCGGATGGTCCAGTGCCTTTCCACTTTAAAGCACAGGGTTTATCCGAGCAGCTATTAGGGGCGTCATCATGATCGACTGGGTTGCCCAGATTGGTGCGCAAACAATCGCTAGAATTGCAGCAACAGGTCGTGCCGGCTTGATGCTGTTTGGGGCAATTTTCGCATTGCCGCAATTGAAGAATATTCGTCTGACAATCCAGCAAATTTACGTGGTGGGTGTTCAGTCTTTGTTAATAATCATTGTGTCAGGCTTGTTTATCGGCATGGTTATGGCGCTGCAAGGCTATACCATCTTAGTGGGTTATGGTGCCGAAGGAAGCTTGGGCCCAATGGTAGCGTTATCGTTATTGCGAGAGCTCGGCCCGGTGGTAACCGCATTATTGTTTGCTGGTCGTGCTGGTTCGGCATTAACTGCTGAAATTGGTTTGATGAAAGCTACTGAGCAGCTGAGTAGTTTAGAAATGATGGCCGTTGACCCTCTTCGTCGCGTGGTAGCCCCACGCTTTTGGGCGGGCATGATTTCGATGCCAATGCTGGCACTTATATTCAGTGCTGTTGGCATACTTGGCGGACACCTGGTGGGTGTAGATTGGCTTGGCGTCGATTCCGGTAGTTACTGGTCAATCATGCAGGCCACGGTAGATTGGAATGAAGACGTGGTGAACGGCATCATCAAAAGTGTTGTGTTTGCTACAGTAGTAACATGGATTGCTATTTTTAAAGGTTACGACGCGATACCAACGTCTGAAGGTATCAGTAAAGCAACGACAGAAACTGTCGTATTTAGTTCTTTAGCAGTATTAGGGTTGGATTTCGTGCTAACAGCTATAATGTTTGGCATTGAGTAGGAGAAACAATGACAACACGTAAAACAGAAATTTTAGTCGGCTTCTTTGTGATTTTGACTATTGCCGCACTCTTACTCTTGGGCCTAAAAGTCGCGAATCAGGGTATGCAAGCCAGTGGCGAAACATACACATTGAAAGCGAAATTCGACAATATTGGCGGTCTAAAAGCGCGTTCAGCGGTAAAAGTAGGCGGTGTAACAGTGGGCCGTGTTGAGTCTATCGAGCTCGATAGCGAAGATTTTACACCTATTGTGGTGCTGTCAATCAGCACGCAATACCGCACGTTTCCAGAAACAACGTCCGTAGCGATTTTGACCTCGGGACTACTGGGCGAACAATATATTGGATTACAGCCAGGGTTTTCATTCGGTGATATTGAAAACCTTAAAGATGGCGATTTCATCGAAGACACCAAATCAGCATTGGTGTTGGAAGATTTGATTGGACAGTTTTTATTTAGTCGTGACGGCGAGTAATTCGCAGTCATCAGTGGAGAGAGAATAGTGAAAAAGTGGTTTGTGGGTCTTATTTCAGCAAGCGCCCTATTGTGTGGATCAGCATTTGCTCAGATTTCATCTGAAGATCCTTATGTGATGGTTCAAGATGTTGCGAGCAATACCTTTGATCGTATTAAACTTGAAAAACAGCAAATCAAAGCGAACCCTGAACAATTGCGTTTAGTGATGGAAGAGGAGTTGATTCCATATATTGACTACCGCTTCGCAGCTTTTATGGTGCTTGGTAAGCATTTCAAGTCAGTACCTGAAGACCGCCTTGGTGAGTACGTGCAAGTATTCCGCGAGTATCTTATTACGCGCTACGCAGTGGCTATGGGCTACTATGATGACCAAACAGTAGTGTTTGAGCCTAAAAGTAACTCTGAAGGCGAGAAAACCGTAACGGTTCGCGCCGTCATTCAAGATGAAAATCGCCCTGATATCAAGATTGCATTCAAAGTCCGTAAAGGACGTTCAGGTGAATGGCGAGCTTACGACATGGTCGCTGAGGGTATCAGTATGTTGTCGAGCACTCGCAGTGAGTTTGAAACCATGTTGCGCCAAGACGGCATTGATAAAGTGATCAGTGTGATGCGCGATACTATCAACAAACCAATCGAGCTAAATGCCGACGAGCAGTAAACACTGATGTCTAATTACTCGTTAACCTTCAAGGACGATAATCTGATAGCTATCCGCGGTGAGCTCACCATGTACAGCATTCGCAAGGACTGGTGGCCAAGTGAGGGCAAAGACGCCGTTGAAAAGCTCGATAAGCAACGGCCAATTCTTTTCGATCTGCACAACATTGAGCGGATCGACAGTGCTGGCTTGGCATGGCTGATTAACCTTATCCGCGATTGTAATGCCGCCAAACTCCAAGTGCTATTTAAAAATGTACCGGAAGATTTGCTAAATATTGCGAAAATTAGCGACGCTTCGACGCTTTTACCGTTAGAATAGCAACCAATCAATTTTCTACATTCTGCAACGCAGTTGAAAATTAACCTTCAACTGCGTTTTTGTATTCGGGATCTGAACATGACCAACGAACAAATCGAACTTTTGTTAAAAGAAACACTCAACCTCTCTGAGGTGCATGTGCAAAGCGAAGGAACCCATTACAAAATTATTGCCGTTAGTGATGATTTTGAGGCAATGAGCCGTGTAAAACGTCAACAGGCGGTTTACGCGCCATTAAAGGAAAAAATTGCCGACGGTAGTTTACATGCCATTACGATTAAGACATTTACAGACGCTCAGTGGCAACGCGAGCGCATGTTTAATATGCCAGGCTAACGAAAAGAACAAAAATGGATAAACTAGTTATAAAGAAAAGCCCAGCTTTACAGGGCTCAGTAACCATTTCAGGCGCAAAGAATGCTGCGCTTCCCCTGTTGATCACTTGCTTGCTCTCTGATCAACAATGCAAATTCAGCAACGTCCCCAATTTACGCGATATTAATACCAGTTTAGCTCTATTAGCTGAAATGGGTGTCACCGTTGATCGCGAAGGCGACAATACAGTGCTGTTAAATGCCAGCACGTTAAACTCAATTACTGCTTCTTACGAATTAGTTCGTACAATGCGTGCGTCAATACTGGTTCTCGGGCCATTGCTGGCTAAACATGGCAAGGCCAACGTATCGCTCCCTGGGGGCTGTGCAATTGGTGCGCGTCCAGTTAACTTGCACTTGGCAGGCCTAGAAAAGATGGGCGCCAATATTGAAGTTGAAGAAGGCTACATCCGCGCAACTGTCGACGGTCGCTTGAAAGGTGCGCGTATCTTTATGGACATCGTCAGTGTTGGTGCTACTGAAAACTTGATGATGGCAGCGGCATTGGCTGATGGCGAAACCATTCTTGAAAACGCCGCACGCGAGCCTGAGATTGTCGATTTAGCGGCTTGCCTGAATAGTATGGGTGCCAAAATCGAAGGTGCAGGTACTGATAATATTCGTATCCAAGGTGTAGCAGAGCTTAGCGCATGCGATCACCAAGTACTGCCAGATCGCATTGAAACTGGTACATTTTTGGTTGCCGCCGCGGTTACAGCAGGGAAAATTCGCTGTGAGAAAGCAGCGCCAGAAACTCTCGATGCAGTTATCGATAAGCTGCAGCAAGCAGGTGCAACTATTACCACAGGTGATGACTGGATTGAGCTAGATATGCATGGTCAGTTACCGAATGCAGTAGATGTAAAAACGGCTCCACACCCTGGTTTTCCAACTGATATGCAAGCCCAGTTTGTAACCCTTAACTGTGTGGCAGAAGGCACCGGGGTTGTCACTGAGACGATTTTTGAAAACCGCTTTATGCATGTACCTGAGTTACATCGCATGGGTGCAGATATTGCGCTTGAAGGCAACAGCGCGGTTTCTAAAGGTAAGTCGCATTTACGCGGTGCACCAGTTATGGCAACCGACTTACGCGCTTCAGCGAGCCTGGTAATTGCCGGTTTAGTTGCCGACGGCGAAACCACGGTTAATCGCATCTATCACTTGGATCGCGGGTATGAGTCAATCGAAACTAAATTGGGTAACTTGGGCGCGAATATCGCGCGCGTACAAGAGTAACAGGAACTGCTTACTGTGTAGTGAGCAGTGCCGTCATTGCCTGATTAAAAATCCGTAGCCATTTAACACTGTACTGGCCCTTGGCTTGACGGTTTATGGCGATTACCGCATCCTTTTTTGAATACTGTGCTTCACCGTTGTGTGCCCGAGAGTGCGTCATGGCGTCATAGGCGTCGAGGATCGCCAATAGCTTAGCACCTTCGCACATGTCCTTTTCCTTGATACCCAGAGGATAACCTGAACCATCCACTCGCTCATGGTGCTGCATCACAATCTTGCGTGCACCGTCCCATTCATCCAGATGCTCAAGTAGCCGCGAACTCTTGTACACATGAGAACGCATCAAATTAAACTCGATTTCTGAGTATTTGTCGGTTTTGTTAAGTAGCTTTAATGGCATAAATGCCATGCCGAAATCATGGGTGTAGCACGCCACCGCCAACTGGTCAGCATCAACCAAATACCCAGATGCGTTATTGACGTAACTTGCCAATTTAGCAATTCGATCGCCTCGCCCTTCCCAGTACGTAGAGCGCCGCTCAATTGCTTTCATCAAATCACGGAAGAACAAAATATCTTGCTGTTTTTCAGAACTTAAATCTTTGGGAATACCGGTATTGCCAATCATTGCCGAAGCAGATGACGGGCTAGACGCACTATCTGCACTGGTATCACCACCAGACAAGTAAAAACTTGGGTCAAGAATGTGTACAGCATCAGCTAACAGCTTTTCATGCATCGCCCGATTATCAGGCTTAATTTTCTTAATTGCTGCTACCAGCTTGCCATTCATTTCACCGTCGTATGAAGCTTTGCCCTGATTCATACATTGCTCAACAAAGGTCTTAACCTTATCCATGGTGAGCAATACCAAATCACTCATGGTGCTGGTATAAGCAATTTGCCCTTTGCGCAAATAGTCGAGTAGATCCTCAACATGCTGCAAAATGGGGATCATTGGTGAAAAGCTGACTAAACCCAGATCACCCTTAATGGTGTGTACAGAGCGGAACAACGAACGCTGTAATTCATTGTCTTGTGGACGCAATTCCAGTTCAATTAAGGTTTGCTCACTCGCTTCGTATAACTCCTGTATCTCCTCCATCAAATCGCCGAGGATTTCATCGTCTAACTCTTCAGGCGTAAATACTTGCATAGGTGTCACAAACCTCTCTTATTATTGTTTGAGTCTTGATATCGACCAATCTAATTTAACACTTTAGCACATCCCGGCGTTTTCGACGCGTTGTGTTTGTCACAAACCTATGTGCAGAGTCTATTTAAATTGGCGGTAATACCAACGTGTTTCAGCGTAAATCCGA
>CAXRGW010000061.1:0-19293 GCA_964230255.1 Alteromonas sp. | reverse complement strand
AGGTCAACTGACTTGTAATGCTTGCTAGTGTAATTAAAACCACTAACAACAACAGGTCGAGCAGATTATCCACTACCGGTTCAATGTAACAGTTTTTTTACACACTAAAAAAAACCACCCTATGCAGGGTGGCAAAGATATCTCAGGGAGAGGTGCGATTCAGTCTACAAGCGACTCAATTCGCGGTTGAGTTGAAATTCTTTTGAAGTGACGTATGTCTCTACTTTGCGCAAACGCTCTTCCGCTGTTCTAAAGCGCATTTGAATGTCGTGGAATGCCTGTTTAGGTGGCTCACCCGCTTGCCAAACATGCGCTTTAACTTCGATTGGCTTCTCTTGTTCAGTCTCGTTTACCCAACCTTTGCCAGTAGACGACCTTCTAAGTGATGGGTTGAAAGTGCCTGCCGTTGTCGCTTGGCCGTTCGTTGGTTTCTTGTCTAAAATAAACCAACACGCTACATATGCGACCAACATAAAGGGTCCCGCCAATAAAAAAAACCCAGTAACCGTCAATATCCGAACTAACCAAGTTTCGATGCCAAAGTACTCTGCCACACCGGCGCAAACGCCTGCAATCTTACCGTTCTCAGCATCTCGAAATAGGGCTTTATCTACTTTCATACTTTATCCCTCCACTGTGGGGTTTCTGTATCTAAGATAGCTTCTAAGGTCTTGATTCTTTCACTCATTTGCTCAGCCTTATTGGCTAAATCCTGTAAGCGCAAATACTCTTCATTACTCAAACCTTGATTGACTTGCTTTTTGCTGCGGTAATGCAAGATCAACCAGATAGGTGCCACGAAAATCAAAAACAATAAGATTGGCGCGACGACTATAGCAATAATTCCCTCGTTCATTATGTACTCCTCAATGCATTTGACGGTTGATTAGTCGTTTATTTCGTAAAGTCTACTTTTTCGCTTTTGACTTTGCCTGCATTTTCTTTTTTAAAGCTGCTAATTCGTCATCAACCTTGCCATCCGACTCTAACTCTGCGAATTCGTCGTTTAAGGTCTTTTTACCCAAGTCGTAGGCTTCTACTTGTGACTCTAAATCATCTATTTTACGCTCGTACTGTTCAAAGCGTCCCATAGCTGAATCAACCTTGCCATTGTCTAGGCTCTTCTTGACCTCGAGACGTGAAGACGCTGTTTTTTGACGCATAATGATTGTCTTCTGTCGCGCTTTCGCATCTGCTAGTTTTTCTTGTAATTGCGCAGTTTCATCTTGTAACTTGCTGATTTGCTCCTCGATGACCGCATACTCGTTAGTCAGGGCTTCAGCAGCTTCTTCGCATTTCGACTTCTCTTGTAAAGCCGCTCGCGCTAAATCTTCACGCTCTTTACTCAAGGCAAGTTCTGCCTTGCTTTCCCAATCTTGGGCCTGGGCTTTGTACTTGCTGATTTGCGCGCTTACATCCTTTTTACTTGCGATGGTTTTCGCCGAAGCCGAACGTACCTCAACCAAGGTATCTTCCATTTCCTGAATGATTAAACGAACCATTTTTTCTGGATCTTCAGCCTTGTCCAATAGGGCATTAATATTTGAATTTACAATGTCTGTGAAGCGAGAGAAGATTCCCATGTTCATTACCTCTTAGTTAATTCTTAACAATGTTTTATACATGTGCTGCCATTGTTTATTCAATTTAGATGCCAACAATAAGAATCACATAAAGCACTGTTTTTGTTTATTTTTATACCACCCCACAAAAAATATGTTTTTTGACAAATAATCAATTACACTAACACTTAGTGATTTTAACCAAATAATAAGATCTTATGAGTCGCTTCAGTAAACAGGATAATTTACTCGGCCAAGCCAATAGCTTTTTAGAGGTATTGGAACAAATTTCTCAAATTGCCCCATTGAATAAACCCGTGCTGGTAATTGGTGAGCGAGGGACGGGTAAGGAATTGGTTGCAGCGCGGTTACACTTCTTGTCGAAACGCTGGGATCAAAACTACTTAAAACTCAATTGTGCAGCCCTGAGTGAAAACCTGTTAGAGTCTGAATTGTTTGGTTACGAAGCAGGTGCATTTACAGGGGCTAGTAAACGCCGCGAGGGCCGATTTGAAGTGGCAGACAATGGCACCCTTTTTCTCGATGAGTTAGCCAATACATCTGGCATGATTCAGGAAAAGTTATTACGAGTAATCGAATATGGTGAATTTGAACGTGTCGGTGGCACTCGTCCAGTAAAAGTTGATGTGCGCTTAATTGCTGCAACTAACGAAGACTTGCCGAGTCTTGCTGACAGTGGTGAGTTTCGTGCTGACCTGCTGGATAGATTAGCCTTCGATGTAATTACGATTCCGCCGTTGCGAGAACGACGCGATGATATCTTAATGCTCGCGGAGCACTTCGCGATTAATATGACACGCGAGTTAGAATTAGAGCTATTTAGCGGATTTACCGAGAAGGCCAAACGTACACTGTTAGATCATGATTGGCCTGGTAATATTCGCGAGCTTAAGAATGTAGTTGAACGCGCTGTATATCGTGCTAACAATCCTCATTTGCCAGTCCATGAAATTGTGCTCGACCCCTTTGAATCTATCTATCGACCGAGTGCGCGGATTAAAACAGTTGACCGTCAAGCCAATCCCGAGCCGGCGAAAACTACTACCATTCCTACTGAAACAAACGCAGCAGAACCTGAGCAGAGTGAAAACAATCTTCCAGAATTGGCTAGCACAATTGAATTCCCGATTGATCTGAAACAGCGTTCACAAGATTTTGAAATTGACTTAATTCAAAGGGCATTAAAAGACAGCCAATACAACCAGAAAAAAACCGCTACAAAACTCGGTTTGACATATCATCAATTGCGCGGTTATTTAAAGAAGTATAATCTGCTCGAATCAGCGAACAATAACGACTCAGACGATGATTAACGGCTTTCGTGTTTTTGCGACTATCTTCGCTTCAGCTTTAATTAGCGCATGTTCGCCCGCTTCGGATTCAGACATCAATGTGAATGGTCTAGTATTTTGTTCTGAAAGTAACCCAAGCAGTTTCAATCCACAGTTGGATACTTCTGGTACCACAGCTGACGCATCAGCTCATCAAATATATGACCGTCTCCTCGATTTCGATACCGAAACCGGTAACATTATCCCAGGTTTAGCTGATAGTTGGTTGGTCAGTGGTGATGGCTTGGTCTACACGTTTCAGCTCAAGCGCCGAGTAGCATTTCACTCCACGCCTTATTTCTTGCCGACTCGCACGTTCAACGCCGATGACGTTTTGTTTAGCATTAATCGCTGGCGACAAGCCGAGCATCCCTATCACAACGTTTCGGGCGGGCTATATCCTTACTTTCAAAGTCTCGGTCTGGCAAAAAACATCGTTGCGGTTAAGCGCATTAATGGTTACAGGGTGGAAATTCACTTAGCCCAGCCAGATAGTTCTTTTTTAGCCAATTTAGCGACCGATTTCGCAGTAATGCTATCTGCAGAATATGGCAAACACCTTTTGTCACAAGGTGATCCAAGCGCTATCGACAACCAACCGATTGGCACAGGTCCATACAAATTTGTCGAATATCGTCCAAACCACTTTATTCGTTTTGCTCGTCACAACAGTTATTGGCGCGGTGCCGTTAGTCAGGAACAATTGGTTTTTGACATAACACCTCGGAGCGCCCTGCGTTTAGCCAAACTCATTACTGGTGAATGTGACATTTCAGTTTTTCCAGCACAGAGCGAACTAGATGCCATTCGCGATAATGAAGCGTTAGAGTTATTAGAAAAGCCTGGTCTCAATGTAGGATTTTGGGCATTCAATACTCAAAAGCCACCGTTTGATAATCCGGATGTGCGCCGCGCATTAGCTATGGCTATTGATAAAAACACTATTATCGATACCGTGTATTTCGACAGTGCTAGGCGCGCCACTAGTTTACTGCCGCCCTCTTCATGGGCACACCAAGCTAATGCCGACGACGTCAACTACAATCCGGTACAAGCGCGAAGACTATTGCAAGCATCGGGAATAGAGCCCGGCTTTGAAATGACCCTCTGGGCGATGCCCGTGCAGCGCGCCTATAACCCCAATGCCATGAAAATGGCGCGTTTAATGAAATCTTACTTAAAGGATGTTGGAGTTGAAGCAACTATTGTTAGTTACGATTGGACAACCTTTAGAAACAACTTACAGCAAGGTTTGCACGATTCAGTACTAATCGGCTGGTCTGCTGATAATGTTGACCCTGATAATTTTTATCGACCGCTGCTAACTTGCAGTGCTATCCCTACAGGAACGAATCGCGCCATGTGGTGTAACCCCGCATATGACGAGTTGATTGAGCAAGCGCTGCTAGTGAACGATACCGAGCGCCGCAAACAAATTTACGCTCAAGCAAATCGAATGTTATACGAACAAATGCCTTTAATGCCTATCGCTCATGCCTTTAGGTTTCAAGCACAACGCAGTAATGTAAATAACTCTACAATTAATACTTACGGCGGTGTTAGATTAGGTAGCGTGGTCAAACAAAATGATTAAGATCTTATTGCGCTACACCAACTTATTAGTTCTGACACTTTTAGTCGTCGTCATTTTTTCATTTGCTTTAGCCTATTTATTTCCAGGTGACCCCTTCACAAATTTAACCGGCATTGTTGATGAGCAAGCCGCTATGGCTCATCAAAACCTGAGCATTACCGCCGCTTTTTGGGAGTACTTGCGCAATATCTTCTATGGCAATTGGGGACTAAGCTTAATGACTGGTCAATCATTAGCAGATGAAATTGCCATCACGTTGCCAGCAACACTTGAACTGAGCCTATACGCTCTGGTTTTTGCTTTACTGATCGGCTTACCAATTGGTTTTTGGTCTGGTTTGAAGCCTCATAAGGCGGTCGACTATTCGGTATTAGGGGCTAGTGCAGTTATGCACTCATTTCCAGTTTTTTGGTTGGCCATGTTATTGGTTTTGATATTCAGCCTGCAATTCGGTTGGCTACCAATGTCAGGTCGGTTGAACCTACTAATGGATGTGCCAAACGTTACTGGATTTATGTTTATCGACATTATTCTTGCTGAGGGCATTGACCGCTCAGAATCTATATGGGATGCCATCAAGCATTTGGCATTGCCCACCTTCTGTGTATCAATTATCACTATGGCAACTATTATACGTGCGGTGCGGCGCTCGACCTTGGAGGTTATGCATAAACCCTACATTATCGCGGCTCAATCAAGGGGATTAAGTAACGCTCAAATTTTCTTAAAACATGGGTTTCGCAATGCAATATTGCCCATATTGCCAATACTCGCTATGCAAGTTACTACAATCATTACAAATGTGATGATTGTCGAATCGATATTTTCTTGGCCTGGCATTGGTAACTGGTTATTGCAGGCGATTTATCAGCAAGATTACCCCGCCATTCGCGCAGGTATGCTGGCAGTAGCGGCTGCGGTCATTGTCGTCACAATATTTATCGAACTGTTCAATCGTATCATTGACCCTAGTAGAGAGAAGTTTGAAGATGTCGCGTTTTAACCTCTACATAGATGAACATCACCCCTCGCCTTGGCAACAAACATGGCGAGAGTTTAAGCGTAGTCACGTAGCCATGGCCGGTGTGGTTATGCTGGGATTCTTTGCGGTTATTGCGCTACTTGGTCCACTTATCGCTCCCTACGACCCCTTGTTACAAAACACCGATACCACATTGATTCCGCCTTCGTGGGATCCGAGTGGCACCGTGCGTTATGTATTCGGCACTGATGCATTGGGGCGCGACCTGTTTTCACGTTTGATCCACGCCTCGCAAGTCACTTTTGGTACTAGCGTTATGTTAGTTATGGTCGCCATGTTAGTTGGCGTAGCGATTGGGGTTATGGCCGGCATGAGCTACGGTGTTCGGGCCAGTATTATCAATCACTTGCTTGACGCACTGATGGTCATCCCAACTTTGCTACTAGCGATAATCATTGTCGCAATTGTTGGCACGGGTTTGGTGAATAGTATGTGGGCAATAACCTTGGCATTAATCCCACACTTTGTGCACCATACGCGCAACACAGTGCGGGAACTAATGAAAAAAGAATTTATTCTTGCGACTAAACTTGACGGTGCCAGTAAACCACACATTTTTGTTCACTCGTTGTTGCCCAACATGATTGAAATGTTAGTTGTGCAAGGCACTATTGCGTTATCGATTGCAATTCTTGATATCAGTGCACTTGGCTTTTTGAATTTGGGAGCACAAGGCTCAACCATTGAATTGGGTGCAATGTTGGCAGAAAGTCTTAACGTAGTATACGTAGCACCATGGAACATTGCGCTTCCTGGCCTAACGATATTTCTCATGGTGTTCTCTGTAAATGTAGTGGGTGATGGTTTGCGTGCGGCACTTAATCGGCGGTTACGACACTAATGGCTCTGTTAGATATTAAAAACCTTACCCTCGAGATTGATACAGATGCTGGCTGGATAAAGGCCTTGGATAAAGCGAACTTAACGGTTAAAGAAAACGAAATCCAAGCGTTAGTCGGCGAATCGGGTTCCGGTAAGAGTTTGATTATACGTGCAATATCTGGAGGACTACGGCAGCAAATGCGCTTAACTGCTGATCGGCTAACATGGCGAGGCAAGAACTTACTTGCGATGAACGGCGAAGAGAGACGCGAGATTATGCGCCGAGATATCGCAGTTGTTTATCAGGATCCATTGAGTACGCTTGACCCAACAGTGCCTTTAGGAGAACAGCTCGAAGAAAGTGTTCCCTATGAATTTGTCGGTGAAGGCTGGTTTTGGCAAAAAAGAGCCGTACGACGAAAAATCGCTATACAGCTACTTCACAAAGTGGGTATCAAAGACCACGCAGCGACCATGCGTTCGTATCCGCATCAAATCACTACAGATATCGGCCAAAAGTTTATGATAGCGATGGCATTGGTATCGCAGCCAACATTGTTGATCGCCGACGACCCAACACGCGGTATGGAAGCCACAACAAAAACGCAAATTTTGAAACTGTTTAAGCGGCTTAACCAAACTAAGGGACTGAGTATTTTGTTCGTCAGTCATGACCTACTGGCTATTTCCAGTATGGCTGATTCTATGACAGTACTGTATTGCGGACAAACGGTTGAATCAGGTCCGATCCACAGATTACAAAAACGGCCACTACACCCTTACACCAAGGCGTTGTTGGAGAGTGCACCAAGTTTCAGAATTGACTTGGCGCCTAAGTCACCGCTGGCAACCTTGCCTGGCACAATACCAACGTTGCAACATCTCCCCATCGGATGCCGACTGGGACCACGCTGTGAACGCGCACAAAAAACCTGTGTACAAGCACCGGAAATTCGTCGCGTCCACGACCATCAATACAGCTGCCACTTTCCATTACATTCAAAGCGAAAATGACAACGATATTATCTGCCCAAGGACTCACTTACCTATCAGAAGCACCACGACGCTTCGGACACCGTAAACACGAAGCGTTTAAGCTCGGTCCTCTCGATTTGACTATTGAAAAAGCAGAAACGGTCGCCATTATCGGCGGTAATCGTTCAGGCAAATCGGTTCTAGCGCGCCTACTTTGTGGTGCATTACAGCCACATAGCGGTGAAATTCTTTTTCATCAAGACTCTCCACATTCAAACAGCGTTGCAAATCAACAGTGGCAAAAACAGCAAGTACGGATGATTTTTCAGCGCAGTTCCGAATCACTAAATCCGGCCCTAACAATCGGTGGTATCCTGCAAGAAACGTTGAAGCTGAATACTGATTCAACAATGCCCCAGCGCGAAGAAAAAATTGCCGTGGTGTTATCGCAGGTGGGGCTATTACGTGAGCACTACTTTTTTTACCCGCACATGCTGTCAGATGGTCAACAACAACGTGTCGCCATGGCGCGAGCCCTAATCCTTAATCCGAGCGTAATAGTTGCCGATGAACCATTCGCTGCGCTAGATCCGTCAGTGAGATCACAAACCGTAAACTTGATTCTGCAGCTCCAACGCGATTTGGGCTTATCATTCGTTTTTATCAGTCACAACCTGGGAATTGTTCGGCATATTGCCGATAGAATGGTGGTTATGAACGAAGGGCAAATCATTGAAGCTGGTCGCACCGATACGCTCTTCCGTTGGCCAAAGCATGAAGTTACGCAGAGACTGATCTCCGCGCATCAATCATTGATTCCAGTATCGAAAGATGGCAAACGTTTTATATAAGTTAGCCAACCAACGACAATAAAATCCCTGCGGCTACCGCTGATCCCAATACACCAGCGACGTTGGGACCCATTGCGTGCATTAACAAGAAGTTATGTGGATTGGCCTCTAAGCCGACCTTATTTACTACGCGAGCAGCCATGGGAACTGCGCTTACGCCGGCTGCACCAACCAGTGGATTAATGCTTTCACCGCTTAGTTTGCTCATCAATTTAGCCATTAATACACCAGCGGCAGTGCCGATACCAAAAGCCACTGCTCCGAGGCCCAAAATGCCAAGTGTTTCAACTGTTAAAAACTTATCTGCTGATAATTTAGAACCAACAGCTAGCCCTAAGAATATAGTAACCACATTGATTAGTTCGTTTTGTGCGGTATTGCTAAGGCGATCAACCACACCGCACTCTTTCATTAAGTTGCCAAAGCAAAACATACCGACTAGCGGTGTTGCGGTTGGCAAGAACAAAATAGTAAGTAGCAAAACAGCCAGTGGGAATAGGATCTTCTCGCGTTTTGAAACCGGCCGAAGCTGGGCCATTTTTATTGCCCGTTCTTTTTTGTTAGTCAACGCTTTCATTATTGGCGGTTGAATAATCGGAACTAAGGCCATGTATGAATAAGCAGCAACGGCTATCGCACCGAGTAGGTCAGGTGCTAAACGCGACGCCAAGAAAATCGCAGTTGGCCCATCCGCACCTCCGATGATAGCGATGGCAGCCGCATCCTGCATGGTAAACTCGAATCCAGGAACAGCATTCAAAGCAATCGCGCCAAATAGAGTAGCGAAAATACCAAACTGTGCGGCCGCACCAAGCAGTAGCATTCTCGGATTCGCGATCAAAGCGCTAAAATCAGTCATCGCCCCAACCCCCATAAAAATGAGTAACGGGAAAATGCCTGTTTCGATTCCAACCTCGTAGACATAATGCAATACACCACCAGCTTCTGAGAAGCCTGCCAATGGAATATTGGTTAACAATGCCCCAAAACCTATAGGCACTAATAATAAAGGCTCAAATTTGCGTACGATGGCCAAATACAACAAACCTAGGCCAACAGCCATCATAATAATCTGACCAGAAGTGAAGTGTGGTAAAGCCGTGCTTTGCCAAAGAATACTGAGCTTTTCCATAATTACATCACTAACAAAGACTGACCGGATTGAACACTATCACCGTCAGTGACCAACACTTGCGAAACCGTTCCACTCGCGCTGGCTCGAACTTCGGTTTCCATTTTCATCGCTTCGAGGATAACGACAACATCCCCCTCTTGAATGGCATCTCCTGGACGGACTAATAATTTTACGATTGTACCGGACAAAGGTGCATCAATACTCGCTCCACTGTTAGCTGGTGCGGCGGGTGTTGCGGCTTCTGACGCAGCAGGAACCACTGGCGTAACGCTCTGTAAAGTGCCACTTGGCGCAACTTCAACATGATAAATTTGGCCGTTGACGTTCACGTCATACGCCTCATGACTGTTGGTAAGCGCCCCAGGTGATGCTGGCGAATCTACAGGTGCTACTGGCGCAGCATTTGGCGCTGGTTCAAACGCATCTGCATTGCCGCGATTTTTCAAAAATTTCAACCCCACTTGTGGGAATAGTGCGTAGGTTAACGCATCATCGATTGCATCATCAGCTAGAGCAAAGGCTTGTTCCGCGGCTAACTCATTTAATTCGCTTTCCAATGTCTCAAGCTCTGGCGCCAATAAGTCGGCTGGTCGACAAGTGATTGGCTCTTCACCCGCTAATACGCGTTGCTGTAAATTACTGTTGACCGGTGCAGCGCTAGCACCGTACTCACCTTTGAGAACACCAGCCGTTTCTTTAGATATGCTCTTATAGCGTTCGCCGGAAAGTACGTTCATCACAGCTTGTGTACCTACGATTTGCGACGTTGGAGTAACTAACGGAATAAAACCTAAATCTTCACGTACGCGCGGGATTTCTTCTAAAACAGCGGCAAATTTATCAGTTGCATTCTGTTCGCGTAACTGATTTTCCATATTGGTCAACATGCCGCCAGGTACTTGGGCCGACAATATACGCGCATCAATACCCTTTAGGCTTCCTTCAAACTGCGAATACTTGCTGCGAACTTCGCGGAAGTGATCAGCGATTGGCGCAAGGTGGCTAGGGTCAATACCGGTATCTCGCTCAGTACCTTCTAGAATGGCTACAATTGTTTCAGTTGCTGTATGACCATAGGTCATACTCAATGGCGAAATAGCCGTATCGAGCATATCGATACCAGCATCTATCGCTTTTTGATAAGTCGCAGTGCTCAACCCCGTAGTGGCGTGACATTGCATAGCAATAGGCACATCAACGGTTTGCTTTAACTGAGTAATAAGCTGCTCACATTCGTACGGCTTAAGTAAACCCGCCATATCTTTAATACAAATTGAGTGCACACCCAAATCTTCAAGCTGGCGCGCCATCAATAACCACATATCGAGCGTGTGAACAGGACTAACAGTGTATGAGATAGTGCCTTGCGCATGTGCGCCGACATCAACCGCCGCTTTTACCGCGGTTTGTAGATTGCGAATATCATTCATCGCATCAAAAATACGAAATACGTCTACACCGTTGGTATGTGCTCGTTCGACAAATTTGGTGACTACATCATCAGCGTAATGGCGATACCCAAGGAGGTTTTGGCCACGCAAGAGCATTTGTTGCTTGGTTTTCGGCATTGCCGCTTTAATCTGTCGGATGCGATCCCATGGATCTTCGCCTAAATAGCGAATACAAGCGTCAAACGTCGCCCCACCCCATGACTCAACAGACCAATAACCAGCATCGTCTAGTTGAGCTGCCACTGGCAACATATCATCAATACGCATGCGGGTTGCTAATAGAGATTGATGGGCGTCTCGCAGCACCAGTTCGGTTAACGCTAATGGCTTGCGCATAGTAACTCCTAAAAGGGTTTTTTATTTGTTTCGATGTTGATGGACTGCAGCAGAAATGGCAGCAATCACAGACGGCGGCACAGTGTTTGGATTCGGGGCTTTAGAAGGCCGTTGTGCAGGTCTTTCTGGCACTTGTTCAGCTGGTCCTGGAAACTTTGCAACGAATTTACCCAGTGCCACCATACCAATAATTAAAATCGCTAAAAATAAGAATACCGACACCATACCAACGCCCATAAGGACGCCAGCTTCGGCTAATTGCGAAGTAAGAGAATGACTGGATTGCACACTAGGCCCTATTGCGAAATGCAAAGCTTGAAATAATCTCCCATAAGTATCATGGACAATATGAATTTGCAACATTGACCACAGGGCAAGCTGAATATAAATACATTTTTAACGCATTTAAATGCGTTAAAGTCTTATTTTATGCACTTTATTTACATATTTATTACATTTAAGTGCAAAACCAAGCGCAGCTTAACTTTTGCGCAAGGAGGCCCAATAGTACGCTCTATTGTAAGCTGATTCTGATTCCAAGGGACCCAAGGGACCGGGTTGCGTGCGCGAGAAGACAATTCTTACCGAGGAAAATGGCGCGTGTGGAAGGATTCGAACCTCCGACCGCCTGGTTCGTAGCCAGGTACTCTATCCAGCTGAGCTACACACGCGTCGTTTTTTTAACTGTAGACCAAAACATCAATGATTGATAGTCATGGGATCTTTTTGAAAGTGGCGCGTGTGGAAGGATTCGAACCTCCGACCGCCTGGTTCGTAGCCAGGTACTCTATCCAGCTGAGCTACACACGCGTCGTTTTCAAAAAGGCACATGGCGGAGAGGGAGGGATTCGAACCCTCGATACAGCTACAAACTGTATGGTCCCTTAGCAGGGGACTGGTTTCAGCCACTCACCCACCTCTCCAAAATGTGGAGTCGCAGTTTAATGATTCACAAAGGGAAGTCAACGGTTTTTTAGGTAATATCTGTCGGGTCGAGGAATATTTAAACAATTCGGTTTTAGCGGCTCTATTTTGGTGTGATTTGTCCACTAATTTTTGAAATTCTGTACCTTACACTTAAATCAACCCGCGAAAAAAAACCGAGTGTAAAACTCGGTTTTGTTCGGCAGAAAAAGTGCGATAGCTAGTCGTTACCCGTTTTTGCCTTATCACCTTTCTCCGCTTGAATACGCATATAAATCTCTTCGCGGTGAACGGATACCTCTTTCGGCGCATTTACACCGATTCGAACTTGATTACCCTTTACACCTAAAACAGTAACGGTGACTTCGTCACCAACCATTAATGTTTCACCTACACGACGGGTCAAAATAAGCATTGTGCTGCTCCTTCTCCATATACTAAAAATTATCCATTACCATTTTCGATAACCAGTTAGCTCTGCCAGCTATCGACGGCGCTCCTTGTTTTCTGATGTCACTGCAAAAAACTCGCCGATTTCTCCTTAAAGTTTATCTTCAAGGTAAGTATTGACCGAACTTAACGCTTTTGCCAAGTTTTCTGGTTGAGTTCCACCGGCTTGTGCCATGTCTGGTCGGCCACCACCTTTACCGCCCACTTGGGCAGCTACATAGTTGACCAGTTCACCGGCCTTAATCTTTTCAACTAAATCCTTGGTTACGCCAGTAATCAAACTTACTTTGTCCCCATTTGCAGTACCGATACAAATAACACCTGAACCGATTTGGTTCTTTAAGTCATCCATCATTGGCCGCAGGGCTTTAGATTGTACGCCTGGCATCTCTGAAACTAAAACCTTCACGCCTTTAATCTCAATTGCAGATGACAACACATCCGCGCCTTTTTGCGCATTCAGTTTTTGCGTTAGTTGCTGATTCTGCTTTTCCAAATCTTTGCTTAATTGCAATAACCCCTTAATTCGATCAACCAAGGCGTTTGGATCAGCTTTTACCAACTGCGCAGCTTGCGCAATTCGACCTTGCTGAAGCTGCACGTACTCAAGTGCTGCGGCACCTGTAATTGCTTCAATACGGCGAACGCCTGAGGCGATACCGCCCTCAGAAACGATCTTAAATAGGCCGATGTCTCCGGTACTATCAACGTGTGTACCCCCGCAGAGTTCAATTGAAAAGTCACCCATGCGCACTACACGCACTTCATCGTCATATTTTTCGCCAAATAGCGCCATCGCACCTGCTTCTTTAGCTGCATCAATTGCCATCAACTCAGTGGTAAGCGGATTGTTAGCTCGTACTTGAGCATTTACCAATTGTTCGATCTCTAGTAATTGCTGCTCTGTCACCGCTTCTAAGTGCGAAAAATCGAAACGCAGTTTGTCTTTATCAACTAAGCTACCCTTCTGAGTAACATGCTCACCTAATAGCTGACGCAAAGCAGCATGCAACAAGTGGGTCGCACTGTGATTTAAGGCGATGTCACGACGTGCCTGAGAATCGATGACGGCGACGACTTGATCACCGATCTTTATTTGACCGCTAACACTGCCTTTATGCGCAAAGGCATTACCAAGCTTAACGGTATCGACCACGGCAACAGTGTTTGAACCCGCTGTCAATGTACCGGTGTCACCAACTTGCCCACCGGATTCAGCGTAGAAAGGTGTTTGGGCCAAAAATACCAATGCTTCTGCAGCGTCGCTGACGGACTCTACTTCTTCCCCGTCCACCACAATGGCTACCACTTCACTGGTTTGTTCAATTTTTTCATAGCCGGTAAACTGCGTTGTATGATCAACACTGACGACATTGGCGTAATCAGCACCGAACTGGCTTGATTGCTGCGCACGCTCGCGTTGTTTCTGCATATTCGCAGCAAAGCCTTCCTCATCAATGGTATAGCCTTTTTCACGCGCCACATCGGCAGTTAAGTCTGCTGGGAAGCCGTAAGTATCATAGAGTTTAAAAACTAACTCACCAGGGACCACATCGCCTTCCATTTCGCCAAGCGCTTGATTCAACAAACTCATACCGCGTTCAAGCGTGCGACTGAATTGCTCTTCTTCAACCCGCAATACTTTTTCAATCACTGCTTGCTGCTCTTTGAGTTCTGGATAAGCATCACTCATTTGATCGCTCAGCGCTTGAACTAGTCGATAGAAGAAAATATCGTTTGCGCCAAGCTTATAGCCGTGGCGAACTGCGCGGCGAATAATTCGGCGCAACACATAACCGCGGCCCTCATTTGATGGCATAGCTCCATCGCTAATCAAAAAGGCACAAGAGCGAATATGATCGGCGATTACGCGCAGGGATTTATTTTCTAAATCGTTGGTACCAACGATTTCAGCAGCAGCTTTGATCAGCGCTTGGAATAAGTCGATTTCGTAGTTGCTATGCACGTCCTGCATAATCGCACTTATGCGCTCAAGTCCCATGCCGGTGTCAATTGAAGGCTTCGGCAATGGCTCCATAGTACCGTCAGCCTGTCGGCTAAACTGCATAAACACCAAGTTCCAGATTTCAATAAAGCGGTCGCCATCTTCGTCAGGTGAGCCGGGTGGACCACCCCAGATGTGCTCACCGTGATCGTAAAAAATCTCAGAACAAGGGCCGCAAGGACCAGTGTCGCCCATTGACCAGAAATTATCTGATGTAGCTATGCGAATAATTTTTTCTTCAGGAATGCCAATGGTATCTTTCCAAATGCCATACGCTTCATCATCTTCTGAATACACAGTAACAAGCAATTTATCTTTGGGTAGTTTGAGTTCTTCAGTCAAGAACTGCCATGCAAATTGAATCGCTTCAGTTTTAAAGTAATCACCAAAGCTGAAATTGCCCAGCATTTCAAAAAATGTGTGGTGACGCGCAGTGTAACCTACGTTGTCTAAATCGTTGTGCTTTCCACCAGCACGCACACAGCGCTGTGAAGAGACTGCGCGTGTATACGCACGTTTCTCTGTACCGAGAAAAACGTCTTTAAACTGGTTCATTCCTGCGTTGGTAAACAACAACGTCGGATCATCATGGGGTATCAGCGACGAACTCGATACGGCTTGATGGCCGTGCTTGGCAAAGTAGTCGATAAAAGCGCTTCGAATCTGAGCTGTTGATAGCGTCATGAATTGTCCTGTAAATATCAAAATCACTGGGGTTCACTCGAATTAATCGAGTGTACTTTGAGGGCGCAAAGATACCATGCTTCGCTAGCCGCGTTAAGTGTCTGATTGCGGTTCTGCTGCAATGGCGTAATTTATTTGATCTAAGGTGAAACCGCGGCCATGTAAAAAACGCAGTTGCTTTTGTTTCTGCTGCCAATCTACAGCCTTATCAGAACCAAACTTCTTCTGCTTTACCGTTAACGCAAGTGCCCACCAATCGACATCAGAAGTGCCTAAGTGGGATTCAATCAAATACCGGTCAACGCCCTTATGGTGCAAACTCTGCGTCACTCGGTTTGGCCCATGGCCTTTGCTTATCGCAGCGCGAAACATCATCTCCACAAACCGTTCATCACTCAAAAGACGTTGCTCAAGTAGCTGACTAATTACATCATCCACCGTTGCAGCTGCAAAGCCCTTCGCAACTAGCTTGTCATGTAATTCTCGTGTGCCATGCTCTCGCATGGACAGCATGCGAACCGCTGAATTGTATATATCCGTTTGATCACTCATCAATGACGCCGTTTTAAATCGATCTATTCCAATTTCAATATGGTATATATGTATCACTACTCAAGCTTCAACGGCACTGCTTAAACGAGCCGCGCACTATTAACGGAAATGACAGCCGCATCATGGCATTTCAATTAACCCTAAAATCATCAATTCACCAATTTTCTCAGCAAGAATGGCAGCGGTTAAGCGCTAATCAACCACCTTTTTTACAATTTGAGTTTTTCGCTGCATTAGAAGATAGCGAAAGTATTGGTGAAGCGTCAGGTTGGCTCCCACGCTACGGTCAAATTTCCGATGAACAACAAAACATTGTCGGAGTCTTCCCCGCCTTTGAAAAATTGCACAGCTATGGCGAATATGTATTCGACCACGCATGGGCCAATGCTTATCATCAACACGGTTTAGCCTATTATCCAAAACTATTAATTGCGAGTCCGTTTACACCTGTCTCAGCAAACAAGTTAATGATTGCAGATGGTGCCGATAAAGATGCAATTTCCCAATTCATTTTCTCCGAACTCAAAGACCGATTGATTGCAGACGATTATTCGAGTGTTCATTGGTTGTTTGACGCCCAGCAACCAGAACACTTCCTCAATCGACACGACTACAGTCAACGCATGAGTGTGCAGTTTCAATGGCAAAATAACGGTTATCAAAGTTTCGATGAGTTTCTCACTCGATTTACATCCAGAAAACGCAAAGATATTCGCAAGGAAAGACGCAAAATTAGTGAGCAAAGCATAAACATTAGGTGCGTTAGTGGTGACGAAATTAGCCCTGAAGATATGCAGTTTTTCTATCGTTGTTACTGCCAAACCTACCTTAAACGCAGCGGTCACACAGGTTATCTCACTGAAGCATTTTTTGAACAAATCTATGTTACCCTATTACATTCGCTAATGTTGGTTATTGCATACCGTGACGAGCAACCTGTTGCTGCGTCATTGTATTTGTGGAACGAGACTGGACTATTTGGGCGTTACTGGGGCGCTATCGAAAACGTCGACGGGCTGCACTTTGAGTGTTGTTATTACTCTGGTATTGAGTTTGCGATTGCGCTAAAGCTACCGATTTTTAACCCAGGAACGCAAGGCGAACATAAATTGTTGCGCGGTTTCGAACCGATCAAGTGTTATTCATTGCATCATTGTAAGGCATCAGCCTTCCAAGAAGCCGTTGAACGATTTGTAAAACAAGAAACGCTTTCAATTGAGCATTACTTTGAGCAAGCGCGTATGGCTTTGCCTTTTAAACAAACCGAGTGATCGAAGAATCACCCTTTACAACGACAGGAAATTCATGAAAAAGACTTTACTCTCTCTCACTGTAGCTGCCAGTTTGGGACTTGCAGCTTGTAGTCCGCAAACAACGGAGCAACCAACAGCTGGCGACGACGCAGTAGAACAGCGACAAGCACAAGCTGAAATCGGCAGTTTTGGGGTAGATTTATCCGCCCGTAATGAAGCTGTTAAACCGGGCGACGACTTCTTTATGTACGCGTCAGGCACTTGGTATGACAACTACGAATTACCAGCAGATAAAACCCGCTTTGGCGCATTCACCGCTCTTGCAGAGCGAAGTGAAGATCGAGTTAAAGAAATTATTGACGAATTAAGCCAGTCTGAAAACCTCAGCGGAGAAGCTAAGCTTATCGCGGATTTCTATAATAGTTATATGGATACCGAGACACTAAACGCCAAAGGCATTAGCCCTATTCAAGCCGTGCTTGACGATATTGCAGCAGTGTCTAATACGGCTGAATTAACCGCCGAATTTGGCGAAGCTTGGTTGACGGGTAGTATTTCCCCTATTTGGGGCGGCATGTGGTACGACCGTCTAGATCCAAACCGTTATCAACTCAACGTTGGTGTCGGTGGTTTGGGCTTGCCTGATCGCGATTACTATTTAAGTGAAGACGGGCGCTTTGTTGAAATCCGCAACGCTTACCAAACCCATATTGCACAAATTTTAGCATTTACCGGTACTGAAACGGCCGCCGAGCAAGCAGAAGCCATTTTGGCACTTGAAACTATGATTGCTGAAGTGCAGTGGCCACGCGAGAAACGCCGTAATCGTGATTTAACTCTCAACCAATTTGAACGTGGCGATCTTGCCGCGCAGTTCCCTGACTTTGATTGGGATGCATTTTTTGCATCGTCAGGTTTCGCAGTACCGCACCTTAACATCACCCAACCTGAGCCGGTACGTGATGTTATTGCCTTGATCAACTCTGTTCCGCTCGATACGTGGAAGGCGTATATGACCTATCACACTATTAGCAACAATGCAGGCTTGTTATCAGAAGACATCTACTTAGCTAACTTTGAATTCTTTGGCACGACGCTTAATGGACAACAAGAGCCTCGCGCACGTTGGAAGCGCGCCGTAAGCCAAATGTCAGGTACTGAATCACTGGGCTTCGCAATCGGTAAAGTCTATGTCGATCGCTATTTCCCTGAGAGTTCAAAAACGCAAATGGCTGAGTTGGTTGAAAACTTGCGCACAGCGCTAGGCCAGCGCATTGAAGGCCTAGATTGGATGGGGGAAGAAACTAAAGTTAATGCTCAGGCTAAACTCGCGGCATTTAATCCTAAAATTGGCTACCCGGATGTATGGGAAAGCTTCGACGGTTTGACCATTAGTGCCGATGACCTTATTAGTAATGTGCAAAATATTCGTCAGTTCTTCCAACGAAAACAAGTCGCCGATGAACTTAAACCGACGGATAGAAATCGTTGGGGTATGACGCCTCAACGCGTTAATGCCTACTACAACAGTTCGTTTAACGAAATTGTATTCCCAGCAGCTATTCTGCAACCACCTTTCTTCGATCCAAATGCTGATCCAGCGGTTAACTATGGTGCCATCGGTGCTGTAATTGGCCACGAAATGGGTCATGGTTTTGACGACCAAGGTTCGAAATCAGACGCAATGGGAATCCAGCGTAACTGGTGGACCGATGCAGACCGTGCTGCATTCGAAACTAAAACGCAAACGCTAATTGAACAATACAGCGCTTATGAACCCATCGAAGGCAACTTCGTAAACGGTCAAAACAGTTTAGGTGAAAACATTGGTGACGTGGGTGGATTAGCGATGGCTTACCACGCTTACAAACTAAGTCTGAATGGCGAAGAAGCACCAGTCATCGATGGTACCACGGGAGACCAACGCTTCTTCTTAGCTTGGGCGCAAGTATGGAAGGAGAAGCGCACTGAACAAAGTATGCTTAATCAGCTTCGCGGTGGTACTCACGCACCAGGTCGATACCGTGCACAAGCGCCACGTAATCACGATGCTTGGTATGAAGCCTTTGACGTACAACCGGGCGATGAGTTGTATATTGCGCCAGAAGAGCGCGTACGAATTTGGTAATGAGGCTGAATCTTTACGAATAAAAATCCAGGCTATTTGCCCTGTCTCTTGATCACAAGTCGATATCAAGAGACATGGCGAGGTCATAACCTTCGAGGATGGTTTGTAGTTTGAACCATCCTTGCCTTATTACTTTTACAGACGCCCTCCTGTTCTTTTTGTATCTTTCTAACCACC